>JADFQT010000030.1 GCA_022561675.1 Chloroflexota bacterium | reverse complement strand
CCGCTGCGTAGCTTGAGTAAGCACCACGTCCACGTTTTCCCAGGCCAGCGCCAGGTCCTGCCAGCCCTGGTGGGAACGGAGCGCCGGAGTCAGCAGCAGCTGGTCGTCGGATTGGGCTTCCGACTGTTGTTCCACAAACCGTTCTCCGGCAGACCAGAGACGGGCCCAGGCCTCCCTGAGCCGGGGAGGGATGGCCTCGGCCTCCGAGAGCGCCAGCTCTCCCTGCTGGCGAAGGCTGGAGGATAGGGGCTCCGCGCTAAGGGCCAGCCGCAGCTGAGTAGTGAGCCGGCCCTGGGGTTCCAGCCCCTCATCCAGCTGCTCGGGCCCCACTTGAAACCCGAACTGCCGGGTAGCTTCGTCCTCGAGATGGTGGGCTTCATCGACAATGAGATACTTGTATTCCGGAATCAGGCTGCCGCCGTGGGCCAGGTCCGAAAGCAGCAAGGCATGGTTAACCACGATGATATGGGCCTGCTCCGCCCGTTCCCTGGCGCTGCGTAAGAAGCAGGCTCCCCCGTCCCGAAGGCCGGCGCACCACGCCTTCTCTCCGGCTGAAACCCGGCTCCAGGTGAGGGCGTCGCGCCCCGACAGGTTGATCTCTCCCCGATCGCCAGAGGTGGTATCTTGCAGCCACACCGAGGTTTTTCCCAGCAAACGGGCGTCGTCCACCGAGGGGTTCTCACTACGGGCCAATAAGCCCCAGCGACGCAAGCAAAGGTAATTGGCCCGTCCCTTCAACGGGACCGCTTTAATCAGGTCCTTTTCGACCAGACCGGCTGACTCCAGCACCTGGGTCAGAGCGGGGATGTCCTTGGTTAGCAGCTGTTCCTGAAGATTGATGGTGTTGGTTGAGATGACCACGCGCTGGCCTTTGGAGGCGGCGAAGAGGGCCGCGGGCAGCAGGTAGGCCATGGATTTACCCACGCCGGTACCGCCTTCAACAATTAAATGCCGGCCCTGGTAAATGGCCTGGGTCGTAGCCGACAGCATCTGGGCCTGCTCTGGGCGGTTCTCAAATCCAGCGAAGGCTCGGTCAAAAGGCCCGCCCGGGCTCAAGAGCTGGCTGATTTGGGTTTCGTCCAGCGCCGCAAGATTTGAGTCGGAACGTCTTCTCTCCGGGCGCCCCAATCGGGAGGAGAGGTTTTCCAGGTCCAGCCCACTCAGGCCAACCGACGAGGTCTCGCCGTTGCCTCCTATACCTCCGGGGGCGGGCAATCCTCCCAGAAGGGAAGCGATGCCCCATCGACTCTTGGCGGCCTGGTTGATGATATAGGCCAGCAGGCCGGGGTCCAAGCTGGCCGCCTTCGCCAGCAGGTGCAGAAAGACTCCCTGGGTGGCCCTAGCGTCGCCCAGGGCTCGATGGGCATCAGTATGCTTCACTCCCAAATGCCGGCTCAGGTACACCAGCGAGTACTCGGTGGTGCGGGGCAGGAACATGGAGGCCAGGTCCCAGGTGTCGTAGCTGGGATTCTCCAACGGTAACCCGTGGGTCTCAAGGAAGCGAAGGTCGAAGGAGATGTTGTGCCCAATAATGGGATAGTGGCCCAGAAAGGCCTCCAGGTCGGCCACGACGGCGCTAAAGGGGGGCGCCCGGCGGACTTGCTGCGGAGAAATACCGGTTAGCCGTTGAATGAACTCCGGGATGGAACGTCCTGGGTTGATGAAAGTCTGAAAGGAATCAAGGGTCTCTTCTCCGCGGAACTTGACCGCCCCGACCTCGATGATGGTGTCTCGGTCGGAGTCCAACCCGGTGGTTTCCAAGTCCAACGCCACATAGGTCTGCTCCAGCGGGTTTCCTCCTGGGTTTATTTCTACCTGCATCATCTAATTAGGGCGATATTTGGGGGCAATATTCCGGGCCGGAAACCCGTCAAAGGGTATCCGACAAAGGGTATCCGGTACCGAGCAACTGTTGGGGTTAAGAGCACCGGCCCAGAGTTCATGTAACCGCATCGTCGCACCTCCCAACTCCAATTGATCCCAAACCCGCGACCGTGATTCACCGGGCCTGCCTGTTTATAGGAAAACCTACTTCCCCGGACCTGTTTCGAGTAAGCCCGCTCCAGATCAAACTAGACTGAGTAGGGCCGCAGCCTGCCTTGCCTCAGGCCCACCGCCGGAAAGAAAGTCCCCTCATGGAGGGCCTTCAAGAACTCGGCCTCGCTATAAATTTCGTCCCGAAAGGCGGTGACGAATTTCCCCAGCCCGTGGACCGAATGGGCATCGCTGCCGCCGGTTACCGCCAAACCCAGGAGACCCGCTACCTTCATCGCGAACTCATTCTCTTCATCGGCCGTCCCGCCGTTCGCGACCTCTATGGCATCGGCCAGCCGGAATACCGGATGGTCCAGGGCGCTTTCCGGTGTGTCGGGAATCGGGTCCGGCAGGGAGCGGTAAAGGTAGGGACGCTCGGCCATGTGCTTACCCAAAACCCCGCGAAAGGGGTGGGCGGAAACCACAAACCCCCCGAGGGACCGGGCAACGCGGCAGAGTTCCTCCGCGCGATGGAAGCCGGGCTGATACTGGTCCAGGCCAAAGGCCAGCATGTGGCCCATGTCCGTGTCGACTTCCATCGCCCGCACCAAGACCACGCTATGCCGGCTGGCGAACCGCTGAAACTCGTGCCGGTCCCAGGGTCCGCTGTGCTCGGTGATGCACAGGCCCCTCAAGCCCAGCCGTTCCGCCTCCAGAATCAGATCCTCCGGTAATAGGCTGCTGTCGGCGCTGCCTTTGGTCGTGTGGATGTGGAGATCGAACAATCGTGCCATCGCGCGTCCAGATTTTATCCGGGCGGGAAGAGTCCGTCAATGGTGTTCGGTCGCCGGAACAGGGGCAGGCGGAGCTCAAACTCTTGGCAGGGGTCTGGACCGGGATATTAGCAAGCTCCGGGGTATTGATAAGCTCCGGGTAAGCATATAGAATTGGAAATCGTTAAAATGACTGGCAACCCAAGAGATAAGGAGGACGGGTGATTGAATGTTTTAGGTCTTCATCTTTTGCTGGAACTCAAGGAGTGTAACCCCGCGCTTCTTGATGACCTGGAATACATCCGCGAGGCTCTGTTCCAAACCGCCCAGCAATTGGGCGCTCACGTAGTAGGCGAGTCCTTCCACCGCTTTGCTCCCCAGGGGGTAACCGGCATTCTCTCCATTGCTGAGTCTCATATCTCGATTCATACCTGGCCAGAGTTCAATTACGCCGCGGCCGACATCTTCACCTGCGGGTCTTCCTTCCGTCCTTCCGAAGCCGCAGAACTGCTAATCCAGAGATTTGAATCCCAAGCTCCGCAACTAACCGAGGTCAGACGCGGCCTTTTCACCGAGGCGGTAACCCACTAAAGTCGCCGGATTTCCCCGGCCAGCGGGCAGGTTATGGACGTTTCAGGAAAATGGCAGCTGGAGACCATCTACCCGGACTTGATCGTCATGCTAAAGGTGCGGGAGGTGTTTTACTCGGGGAGGACCCAATTCCAGCAGGTCGAAGTGCTGGGGTCGGATATCTATGGTAGGAGCTTGGTGCTGGACGGCAAGACCCAGTCCACCGAACGGGATGAGCACATCTATCACGAGTCCCTAGTCCACCCCGGAATGCTGATGCACCCCGATCCGAAGCGAGTATTCATTGCCGGCGGCGGTGAGGGGGGAACCCTGAGAGAGGTACTGGCCCACCATTCTGTTAGCCAGGCGGTGATGGTGGATCTGGACCGAGAGGTGGTGGATCTGTGCCGGGAGTATTTGCCCAACCATCACCAGGGCAGCTTCGATGATCCTCGGGTTGCGCTGCACCACGAAGATGCCCGAGCGTATTTGCAAAACACCGAAGAGCGGTTTGACGTCATGATCATGGACCTGGTCGACCCGTTGGAAGGAGGTACGGCCGGCCTGCTGTATACCCAGGAGTTTTACCAGATAACCAAATCCAGGTTGAAACCCGATGGTATCCTGGTCACCCAATCGGGTCCGGCCGGGCTCATCAGCTTTCAGGAGTGCTTCACCACCATCTTCAATACCCTGAGCCAGGTGTTTAGTTACACCATGCCCTACCAGGTGCACGTGCCTTCTTTTCAGACCCTCTGGGGATTCACGCTGGCTTCGGACACTGAACTTCCCCATATGGCAACCCCGGACCGAGTGGACGGCCTTATCGACCGGCGCCTGAGCAAATCTCTCCGGTTTTACGACGGGGAAGGGCACTGCGGCATGTTTTCGCTGCCCAAATTCCTACGTCTGGGCATTGGTGATGAGACCCGAATTAACCGGGACGACGCGCCGGTGTTCATGGTCTGAGGTAACCGCGCCTCGGCCGCGTCACCTTCTCCCCTTTACTACCCTCTAGGCGCACCCTGCCATCCAATTGGTAATTATCCCAAAGCCCTTGTACTCCGGGTGGACTGTTATCCAACAAGTTCAGGACTATCCTAGGGGGTTCTTTAGGTTCTTTAACCGTTCGTGGTGAACCTGTCGAACCATGAAGCGCTGCTTGTCAAACGTCCTCTCAAAGCTGCCAACCTACCAGTGTGTTTAAAATGGTCATTGGCTTCTTGGTTCAAGGTGAATGAATGTCCTGGGGTCGGCATCCTCGCAGCCCCTTGGGAGAGAGGAGTGAGGTGAGGGGGCTTCACCCTCATCCCAACCTTCTCCCATCAAGGGAGAAGGGGCTCTGTAACGTTCCGCCGAAATACCTAACCCTCTATTCCAACGCGGACAAGACACCAGGCTTTTAAAACACCCTTTATGAGGCTGCCCTGGCCAACTCTGGAAAATCGGTCAGCGGCAACACCTGTCCAGTCGCTTCAAAGTGGTCCACCAGGGCCCGCATTTCCCCCGGGACAGGTCTGGTCTCGCCGGTTTGAGCAGTGAACCCCACGTAGATTGCCTGGATGTTGGTGAGAAGCTGGTCTGAGTCTTGCGGATAGATTTCTACCTCCAGCGTGAGGCTCGTCGTCCCAATGGCTGCCACCCGGGCGTACAGGTCCAGCATCTGGTCAACCCGGGCCGGAGCCTTGAACTCCAGGGTGGTTTTGACTACCGCGGTGTCGAAATAGCCGGCCCTGGCTATCTGGTAGATGCTGAAGCCCAGATTTCGGAAATACTCGGCTTGAGCGATTTCCAGGTAGCCAAGATAGGCGCCGTTGAAGACTATCCCCTGGGCATCCCCCTCCATCCAACGCACCCGGACCGGCGTCTTGAACTTGAAATCCTGCTTAGGCATGCCGGTTATCCGCCATCCTCCGCAAGGTCCCGTTCCGGCTCATAGCCCAGGGATTGGAGATAATCCAGGTCGGAGTTGGACAAATCCGCCCTCGCCAGCAGGTCGGGGCGGAGCGCCAGGGTGCGGCTGAGGGCCTGCCGCCGGCGCCACAAGTCTATTTCGCCGTGATGACCGGAGCGCAGAATTTCGGGCACCTCCATACCCCGGTATTCCGCCGGGCGGGTATATAAAGGATGCTGTAGCAAGCCCGAGGTGATGGAGTCTCCCTCTACGTTGTCGGAGGACCCAACCACTCCCGGCGCGAATCTGGCCACCACGTCCATCAGGACCAGGGCCGCCAGCTCCCCACCGGTAAGCACATAATCGCCAATGCTAATCTCGCGGGCTGCCAGATTCTGGCGAACCCTTTCATCAACCCCAGCGTAATGACCGCAAATCAGAACCAAGGCCGGGTAATTGGCCAGCTCCCTGGCCATCTCTTGGTTGAGGACCTGTCCCTGGGGAGAGAGAAGTATTATCGGAATTTGGGACCTTAGGTCCTCGGTGTAGCCGGATAAAACGTCTTCCGCCGCCTCAAAGATCGGTTCGGGTTTGAGAACCATTCCCGAGCCGCCGCCGAACTGGTAGTCGTCGGCCGAGCTATGCCTGTCGTGGGTGTAGGCGCGAATGTCGGTAATCTGGATGGAGAGGAGTTCCCGGCTGCTGGCGCGTCCCAGCCTACCGTGCTCGATGGGGGACTGAAAGGCCTGGGGAAAGAGGGTCAGGACATGGAATCGCATAGCTTTTTGCGGCCGTATGCCCGCCCCGCAGCGATGGGCCGCCCGTGGGTGGAATTAAGATGGGAGGGCTGAAGAATGCCTAGGATCTGGCCATCTCGGGAACGGCCGCCGGCCGCTGGTCGATGCAGACCTCGCCGTCTTTTATCACCAGCATAATCTTTTCTTGCTGTCGCAGTATAGCGATATCCTTTAAGGGGTCGCCGTCAATCACCAGCAAGTCGGCCAATTTCCCCCGGGCTATGGTCCCAATTTCCCGCCCCAACCCAGCGCATTCGGCGGCCCAACCGGTGGCGGCCTGTATTGCCTGCATATTGGACATGCCCCGTTCCACCAAAAGCTCGATCTCCCGGGCATTATCACCGTGGACGAAGCCCCCGGCATCGGTGCCGGCGACGACTTTCACGCCGGCGGCCAACGCCTGCTGCATGCTTTCCTGGTGGATCTCCATCAGCGATTCGGCTCGGGTCCGCATGTGGGGAGCGCTTACCGTGGAGTGGAATTCGTATACCTCGAAGGTGGGTACCAGGAAAATTCCCTGGTCGGCCATCATTTTCACCAGGTCGGGGTCCTCGGCCAGGTAGCAGCCATGCTCCACCGAGCCCGCGCCCGCCTCGATTCCCATACGCAGGCCCGGGCCTCCCACGGCGTGGCACATGGTTTTGCGCCCCAAACTCTGGGCTTCTTGAATCAGCGCCTTGGTTTCTTCGGGCGTGTATTCGATGTCCAGGGGGCCGTGGCCGGGGCGCGAGCTGGCACCGCCGGTGGTGGCGAATTTTATGACGTCGGCGCCGACCCGGACCATTTCTCTCACCTTGGCGCGGATGGCATCGACACCATCGGCCACTCCGGAGGGAAGCCGGGGATCAGAATGGACATGGCCGTGGCCGGAGCCGCTAACCCGGTCCGCCAACCCGCCGGTGGGAGAGATGATGCCCACCGAAAGGACCAGCCGGGGGCCGGGGTACAGGCCTTCCTCGACTGCCATCTTGAAGCCGGCGTCCAACCCGCCCGCGTCTCGCACGCAGGTGTATCCCGCGGCCAAGGTTTGAGCCAGCACGTAGGCGGTCCGCAAATGTTGCAGGGAGCCAGGTTCGGTAAGGCCCCAGCGGCCGGCCAGGTCGTAGCCCTGGGACGCCAGATGATCGTGGCAATCGATGAGGCCCGGCATCAGCGTCTTGCCCGAAACGTCGATGACCTCTACGTCGGGCGGCAAGGCCACGGCCGCTCGCGGACCCACATCCTCGATCTGCTGACCGTTCAGCAATACCGCGGAGTCAGGGATCACCGGCGCTCCGGTTCCGTCAATCAAGGTTGCTCCCAGGAGAGCCAGCATATACCACCTCCACGGCCAACCGACCGCCGACGATGCGCCTCGCGCGGCTATTGGTGTGATGCTAATGACGCTGGTGATGGTTTGTCAAGCAGATATGGCTAACCTGCCAGTCAGGGATGGCGGCCGGCACCTTGATGACCATCCCATAACTCCCAAATCAATTCAGGGGGAGCCACCCTTAAATTGTGACCTAAAATCATAGGAAGTTACACCGAAAAAACCTCGATTCAATCTCTGATCAAAGAGCAAGATAACATAAGTAGAGAGCACGGGTGCCTTCGCTCGGTGGGACTTCAAAGTGAGAAATCTGATGGCCAAGCAGCAAACCTCGTTCCAAGGAATATTTGAGCTGGACGCGGAGCGAAAAAGAAAGGAGGCCAGCCGGAAAAAAATGATCTCATTCCGGGAATATCTGGACGCTGACTCCGAAATCAGTTCATGGGCGAGCACCCTACTGTTGTGGCTAGAAATCCTGGAAAGTATTAGTTAGTGGAAAACAATATATGTGTCAACACCCTGGTACATACAGGGAGGAAGTGATGTCCTTGGACTTGGCGCTCCAATTTGCTATGGTTTCTTTAGCAGCCGTTGGCGTTCTCATTATGATAATGACATATCTCCGGCGGAGATGAAATGCCGAATTGCCAGGGCAACTCCCTGCCCAAAATTAAGAAGCACACGCTAAACGGTCCAGATGTGGCTTAGATATATGGGAACTACCTGCGTCTGACCAAATCCTATTGCCCGGCCTTGCCCCTTGGAGACGAGGTCTACTCTACTGGATACTGCTACTACGTCCATTCGCAGACGCAGCAAAGACCCCTTCCCACCAGGCAACTCCCAATCCGAATCGGCGGTATCAGCGTAATAATTAACAGGAAACCCCGAATTCAGGTTAAAACTACGGCCTCACTCCAAACCTCGGTCGATCTAAGTCCGCAGAGCTACTTCTTGGCACCTTCATCGGCCTTCCGGGGGAAGCACACACCTTCCATTAACTCCTTGGTCGGCTCATGGGGAGGCACCCTTCTGTTGTTACCAGAAATCATTGAAAGTAATACGCGGAAACCTAGATTCAGTCTCGGATCAAAGAGCAAGATAACTAAAGAGCCAGATAACTTGGGGAATGAGCACGGTTTCCTTCGCTCGGTGGGACTTCACCGGTGGGATTCAAAGGGAGAAATCTGATGGCCAAGCAGCAGACGTCGTTCCAAGAAATATTTGACCTGGACGCGGAGCGAAAAAGAAAGGAGGCCAGCCGGAAAAAGATAATCTCATTCCGGGAATATCTCGAGCTGCTCAGGGAGGACCCTCAGATAGCTCAGAGCTCTCCAGCGCGCCTTCGCGAGATGGTTCTGAAACATGGGATTGAGGAAATCCCAGAGGCGGAACGATGGCTGGGTATCGCCAGAAGATACACTCTATTTTCTGAGCAACTCTACGGGGTGGATAAGCCGATTTCCGATTTCATGGAGTACCTGGGGACCGGTGCGGCCGGGCTGTCTACCGGCAAGCAGCCGGTGGTGTTCGTTGGCCCGCCGGCCAGCGGCAAGTCATCGGCAGTGACCATGATCAAGCGGGCCCTGGAGGCCTATCGAGACCGTCAGGTTTTTTTCATCAAGGGATGTCCCAAGCATGAGGAGCCCCTCCATCTTCTACCCAGGCACCTGCGTCCCAAATTTGAAGCCGAGCTCAAAGTAAAGATTGAAGGAGATCTCTGTCCCCATTGCCGGTACCATCTGTTGGAGGCCGGAATGGAGGATGAATCCGGAAACAAGGTGCAGTACCGGGGAGATGACGGCGTTATCGCCTGGTGGGACTTCCCGGTAGAGATGATGACCTTTTCCCAGCAAGCGGCCCGGGGAATCGGGTCCTTCGAGCCTTCGGACGAAAAGTCCCAGGATGTCTCCGAGCTGGTGGGCGGCGAGGTGGTGGGCATTAGCCAGAACCCCAAATACGGGCCCACCCATCCCTACGCCTGGGACCTGAACGGAGAAATCGAGCATGGGGAACGGGGAATCGTGGAGGCTCGGGAAATCTTCAAAAAGGGGATTGACGAGCGGATCCTCTGGGTGTTTATCAACATCGCGGAAGAAAAAGAGCTCAAGGTACAGGGCTCCAGCTTCCCCCACATTTCGGTGGACACGGTTACCATCGGCCACTGCAACCTGGAAGGGTACAAAGCATTTTCCGGGGACGACGGACAGGAAGGGCTCCACAATCGCTTCTACGTAATCCAGTTTCCCTACCCCCTGCAGGTCAAGGATGAGGTCCGAATCTACAAGAAGCTGATACATCAGGAAAGCACCTACGCCGACCTGGTTAATTGCCATATCGCGCCGGGTGCCTTGGAACTGGCGGCGATATTTTCCATACAGACTCGGCTGAAGACCTCAAATATGGGCATCAGCTTGCTGGACAAGATGAAGGTCTATAACGGGGAGAAAATTCTCCTGGACCTGAAAGACAAGGACCAGAACCCGGTGGACCTTCGCTCTCTGATCGAAGAGGGACAGGCCGATGACGACATCGCCAAAAGGGAGGGGATGTTCGGAATCAGCTCCCGGGACGTTCTGGCCGCCATCAACACCGCCATAATCAAGGAAGGTGATGGCGGGTGCTTAACCCCTATTCGGGTCATCCGCTCCCTACGAGAGGTGTTTGACCACCGGATGGGCTATACCCCCGAGGAGATAGCCAAGTTTAGGGAACTGCTCTCGGCGGGGGATGGCGGCAGCGTCATGGCGGAGTATCGGGAATATGTCATGAAGAGCGTGAGCCGGGCTTTTTTGAAGGCCTATGACGACCTGGCCCGCGATCTTTTCCGCCAGTACATCGAAGGCGCCTCCTTCGTTCGTGCCCAGCGGCGCCGGTTTGTGCGCTGGGAGATGTTGGATATCGAACGAGATGATTTGACCGGCAAGCCCAAAGACGTGGAATCCATTCGCAAGTTCCTGCGCTCAATTGAGCAACACATCGGCGGTGTGGATGAAGCGGGCGCCGACATTTTCCAGGGGGAAATCCTGGAGTTGATGGGGAGTGACCCCAACTTCGGCTATGACTCCTACCCCCCGTTGCGTCAAGCGGTGGAGAAGAAGCTGCTTTCCGATGCTCAGTCCACCCTGAAACTGGTGCTCGACCCCAACAAACCCAAGGATGAAGAGACAAGGAAACGGACCGGAGACCTGTTCCAAGAGTTGGAGGAGACCGGACATTGCCCAGTCTGCTCAGCGGAAACGGTCAAAAACGCGGCCGAGTTCCTCAGCGAATAAGCTAAACCCAGCTAAGTGGGGATCCCCATATTTAAATGCTCAAGCTCTGCGGGTTTCACCTTGGCATCGATTAGGAAGGCGTCACTGGCTGCTCCTTTCCCTCCTCTGCCCAGCCTTGAGCGCCCCCACTGCCCGAGTGACATAATCTAGCGACATCACCCTTGGAGGTGAGCGTTGTGTCCATCACCGTACCCGAGCCGATTGCCGAGCGGGGCAAGAAAGACGCCCGCCGGCATCGGGAAAAGCAGCGGGAAGCCATACGTAAACAGCTCCCAGAAATCATCTCTGAAGAATCCATCATTACCCGGGGCCGGGGCAAAACTGTAAGGGTCCCCATCCGCTCCATTAGCATTCCCCAATTTCGCCCCGGCAGCCGCAAGAAGGAAGGCGGCAAAGGGGACGCTGGAGAAGGCGGGGTGGGTATTGGCCAGGGCTCCAGCCGGCCGGGCGACGTCATCGGTCGCCGGCCGGCACCCAACCAAGGACCGGGAGGGGAAGCCGGAGACGAGGCCGGAGAGGAAATTATCGAGAGCGAGATCGAGCTGGAAGAGCTGATCTCCATGATGCTGGAAGACCTGGGTCTGCCCAGGTTGGAGAAAAAAGATGTTGCGGAACTGGAAGTAGAGCTAGGGTTCAAGATCCGCGGGATCAAGAAATCCGGCCCCAGGCCCTTAATGGATTCTAGGAGAAGCTCCCGAACACCCTTTGGCCGCTTCTTTGCCTTCCTCCAGATACTAATGGACCAGACCGGACGGGATGAGCTGGCGTGCTTTCATGCCCTCAAGCAGGCCGGGGGAGATCTGAGTGAGGCCGTGAAGTTGCTGGAGGACTCCGGCTTCCAGGGTACAGAGTCTGAAGTGGAGCCCTTTGGAATCTACCAGCGCGGCGATCTCAGGTTTCATGGGATACGAGAGGATACTCAGCAGCAGTCCAACGCCGTAGTCCTGGCAATGATGGACGTTTCCGGTTCGATGACGACGATGAAGAAGTATGTTGCCAGGTCGCTCTTGTTCTGGCTATCCGAGTTTCTCAGGACCATCTACCAGAGGGTGGAAATTCGCTTCATCATCCATCACTCAGTCGCCCGCCTGGTACCGGAAGAGGAGTTTTTTCATACTATGGAAAGTGGCGGCACCCGGTGTGCCAGCGCGTATGAGCTGGCCAATGGGTTGATCGATTCCCAATATCCGACGAATATGTGGAACGTGTATGCCTTCCACTTTTCCGACGGCGAGGATTTCGCCCCGGAGGATTCCATGTCGGAAGCCAAGAAGCTCTTCAAGAAGGGCATCAACATGTTTGGATACGGGGAGATCCACGTGGACGAGAATTATCGTTCCTATGGCAACCTGCTTCCTTCGTTCAAGGAGACCTTTTCTCTGGTGGATTCCAACGTCACCAGCGACGGGGTCAGCGTGGACGTAACTTCCGGAGGGGAGGATTTGCCCTTTTTGGGGGTGGTAATCCAAGACCGGAAACAAATTTGGCCTGCCCTGCGGGAGTTTCTCAAAAAGGACCGGTGGGCGCAATGAACCAGGGGGATTTGGACCGCCTTAAAAAAATCGATGAGAGGGTGCGAGAAATCGCCGAAGGCATGGGCCTCCTGACCACGGAGATCATGTTCGAGATCGTTTCGGCCCAGCGGGTGCTGGAGGGCATGTCATATAACTTCCCGACCAACTTCTCCCACTGGTCCTTTGGCCGCGACTACGAAAGGAACCGGACGATTTATGAGCATACCGGTCATGGCATCCCCTATGAGCAGGTCTGGAATTTTGAAACCCCCAAAGCGTTTCTGGTTGAGACCAATCCCCTGGCGCTAAATGCCATGATCCTGGCCCATGTTTACGGGCACGTGGACTTTTTCCTGGCCAACAAGTACTGCCAGCGCGGGCGGTCCTTCGCTGATATAGCCGAAGAAGCCCGTAACGCCGCGCCTCGATTTCAGGAGTACACCGACCGGTATGGCCTGGATGAGGTGGAGGCCGTAATCGATGCCGGAATGGCGATCCAGTGGCACCAGGATCTGGATCCCTTCGCCGAGGATGTGCCCGAGGAAGAACTGCGCGATCGGCTGATTGCCGTCGAAAGGGCCAAGCTGGAGCGTCCCACCACCCTGGCTGGAGAGCTAAAAAGGGTGCAAACGACGGAGGAGATCGCGGTAATTGAGCGCAACCTCAGTGAGGTGTTGCTTAAAACACCTCCTCTGCCGGAATACGACCTGCTTCGCTATTTGATTACCCACTCCCCCAAGCCGCTCCGTCCCATGGCTGCGGATATGCTTTCGGTGATCCGCAATCAGGCCCGGGCCCTGGCCCCCAACGGCAGGACCAAGCTGCTGAACGAAGGATGGGCTACCTACGTTCACGTTCACATTATGAGACAGATTTTCCAGGAAGGACTTTTGACTCCGGAAGAGCATGGCGTTTTCAATAGATTTCACTCGTCTGTCCTCAGGGAGGATAAGAAGTCCCTGAACTGGTATCGGGTTGGTTTTGGCCTCTATGAGTATGTAGAAGAGCAGTGGGACAAGGGGCGCTTCGGCCGGGAATTCGAAGAGTGCGAAGACCCACATCGCTGGGCCTACTGGAACACCGGGGCGAATCAGGGCCGGGAAAAAATCTTTGAGGTGCGGGCCAACTACAGCGACCGCATGGCTGTGGAGCTGCTGTTCCGGGACGATTTCATCCACGACCAGAAGCTATACCTGTACCAGGAGCAGGTGGACGGCGAATCGGGCGAGATCATCGACGTGGTGGTCGAGAACCGGCCGGAAACCCTTCGAGCAATACTGAAGCGCCACCTGACCCTCTATGGCTCCCCCATCATTTACGTGAAGGACGGCAATTATAACGATAATCGGGAGTTGTACCTGGTACACGGAAGAGACTCCCGGGCCCCCTTCGAGCTGAATCAGCGGTACCAGCAGGGAACATTGGAGAAGATATTCTACTTGTGGGGGCGCCCGGTACACCTGGAAACCGATGAAATTACCGACGGCCAGGTAACTCGGGTAGTGGACACCTACGACGGAGCCGAGCATACGACCAGGAAAATCGAGGGCTAAAACCCAGGGCTAAGGGCCTAGCGGCGCCTGTAGCCGTCACCAAAATGGCGCCCGGCGCACCGGTTTTACTTTGCCCCTATGCTGCCGGTTCGGCGCTTCCTTAACCAGCCTCTCAGGGTTGCTTGACTCCAGCGGAAGGATGGTCCCAATCCTCTCCTTCTGAGTGGTACATAAAATTGCAGGTAGGCCCGAGCCACTACCATTAGGTGGCACCCCAGATTTAGACAACTGACAGGAAGAGAGTCCCGCTCCTGAAACAATCGGCGGGGAGGGCTGGGACATTAAGCACGCGAGAAAGAAGTGGTCAAGGGCGGCGGGTAGCCGCCCGTTATGCTGAGAGGGTGTC
>JADFQT010000029.1 GCA_022561675.1 Chloroflexota bacterium | reverse complement strand
AACCTGGTCTCGTAAACAATGGCCGAACCTTTGCCAATGACGGCGTTGGCGCTCGCCGTACCACCGTCGCTGGTCTTCCCATTCCCCTTTGGCGGATCCTCTCCGACGAAGTCGGTCGAAATCTTCGATTGGACCTCTATCGTGTGACCCTCACCACCCGCTGCCAGATCGAATGCTACAAAGTTAAACGCGTTGGCGTTGGTGGTATCAAGAATCAACTGGACTTCTTCAGGCCGCAGGCAGTCTTCGTCGATGGTGATGTCGAGAGTTTCGGGGTCGGTGGTCAGGCAGACGTTGCCATCAACATCTGTAAGCAGGCCCTGGAAGGTAGCTGACAGCATCTGGGACCGGCGGCAGAAGGTGACAATACCTGGCTCCGCAGCGTATTCGCCATCAATCAAAACCCGTACCTGAACGCCTGCTTCAGCGTACGCGGTCTCCTTGTCGCCAGCTTTGCTAGCAACAGCGGTGTCGGTGTACAAGCCGCATTCCAGGGAAACGTCTATAACCAACTCTTTGTCATTGGCGGTTTTGTACCAGCCTTCGAGACCCGTGATCGTGGTCCAACCCTGGTTCTCGACGGAATCCATTACAAAAAGATCCGGAACGAACATTCCCCCGGTATCTTGGTTAGGCTGCGCTTGAACTTGACCGGCAAATGAGATCGCGGCCAAGAAGGTCACCGCCATCAAGGCGACGGCCATTGCAGACGTTGCCACCAGCCAGGGACGCTTGGTAATAAGATTTCGCATGAATACTCTCCTTCCTACCTATTTGTGCTTTTGGTTTGGTACCGACCCTTCGCCAACAGGTTATCGGGAGGCAGTAATGGATCGGGGCCGAGCGGGTCACAGCGCGGTGAAGAAGGAGTGGACACAGTGTCGAATGCGGGTGTCAATGCCGTTAAGGCGCCTGTCCAGAGCAGGCGCTGAGGAGGCTTGGTTGGGGCCCACCGGCCGGGGCAGGCGACTAAACAGCTACTCTATATTGTTATGGGCAGCCTAGATGTGAATATCCTACGGGGGCCTGGTAATGCTTTCAAGCAACTGACGGTGTACTCCGGGAGAAAAATTGGTGAACCCGGAACCATTGTTCGCTACCGTCGGCAGAACCGCAGGCCTGGTTACCGAGTTGGGACCAATCCCCTTCGGTAAGCCAGACCTGCCTGTTACCCGAACTCGTCCCTTTTAGAAACCTTTAACATCCAGCAGCTTTTCTTTTTTATTGTCCCCATCGTCGCTGTTGTCCCAGTCGGTGTTTCCGGCGGACTGCAGCGCGGATTTCACCTGAGCGGGGTTGGCGCCAAGGTTGCTGGCCAGGTATAGAGCGGCGGCTCCCGCCACGTGGGGTGAAGCCATGGAGGTACCAGAGATGGTGTTGAAGCCCCCGTCCTTCCAGGTAGATAAAATACAGACGCCGGGGGCAATGATGTCCACGTCGGAGCCATAATTGCTGAAGTCGGCGAAGGTGTCGTCCTGATCCGACCGGCATGTGGGGCTTCCCAATCCTCCGGATGCTCCGTCAAAATCGGCCAGGGCCGAGACGGTAATAACCTCATCGTAGGCCGCGGGAACGCGGCTGGAGGCGTCGGCTGAGGAGTTGCCCGCTGCAACAACGTAGGTCGTACCGGCGTTGACTGAGTTGCAAATCGCTTGATGGAGACTACTGCTGGAGCAGGAGCCGTCGCTGCCCGTTCCGCTCAGGCTCATATTGGCGACGTCGATGGCTCCACCCTGACCAGTAACCCAATCCACCCCGCAAATTACTCCGGCCCAGGTGCCGCTTCCCTTATCGTTGAGAACCCGTACCGCCCAAAGCCGCACGCCGGGGGCCACTCCCACTACGCCTGTACCATTATCGTAGGCTCCGATAGTACCGGCAACGTGGGAGCCGTGGCCGTTGCCATCATCGTATGTGCTGCCACCATCGCCACCACCGCCTTTGCCATTCCCATTGCCGTTGCCGGAGCTGCCGGTGGTCCCGCTAGAGCCGCTGACACAGTCAACCCCGCCGACGACATTCAGGTCGGGGTGGTCCAGATCGATCCCGGTGTCGATGACCGCCACATCCACATCACCCAGTCCAGTGCTGAGCACGGACCCGGTGGCAGCCGGCCCACCGTTGATACGCATTATGCCCATCGGCACAGTCTGATTCCCGGAAGGTTCTTCACCCGGGGGTACCGGCGTCGGAGTTGGCGTAGGCGTGGGATCGCCACACTTGGGATGGGAGCCCTTGCAGTGATGGGCGATGGACACGACGCGGTCGGCCTCAACAAAAGCCACTCGCGGATCCTTCTCCAGGGCCTGGAGCCTACCCTCCGGTACCTGGGCCGCGAAACCGTTGAGGGCGTGACTGTAAACGTGGAGCAGCCTCAACCCATGCTCACCTGCCATTTCATTGGCCACGGCCGAGGGATTCACACCGTCGACAAATACGACGATATACTGCCCTGGAATTCTTTCCCCTGCTTTGAGTGCGGCGCTGGTTTCCCGACTCATCAACAGCAGGGCCGCCACCGCTACCATCATCGCTAGAGCGCCAAAGGCGACAAATTTCATCCGATCCCCCTCTAAAATCTGGCCTGACTTGGTGGCCGGCCAAACAACTCCCCCTTTCCTGGGTTAACCCATCGCCTGGCCTTACTGACCTGGGTTGAAAAACCCTGCCATTTTGCCAGCGCCTGCCCGTTTCCCCTCAACCGCCGAATCCCCCTCCGCCCAGGAGGCAGACAGCTTGCCCGCCGAGGGTAACAACAAGACAGGAAAACCCCTGAAAAGTGTGCTTGGATAGAAATTTAACACCGCTTGGTGAATAGTAGGGTGGTAGTGATGTCCAGCTTCTGCCCGGCGGACGTCCAATTATGGCTCGTTAGACATCCAATTTGGTCCAACCTACGGGCAATTAAGCAGCGAGGACACGACCAACTGGGCGTTTTGCGCCGGACATGAGGTGGAGCCGGGAAGGTGCTGGGAGAGAAGGCTAGATGGCGCCGGAGTTTCTAATCGTATAAAATGGCGGACCAAAGAGGATCATAACCGTTGACGGCATATCGTAGGCGGACGGGAGGGACTGGAAAAGAGGCCATGGCGAATATATTCAGAGTCTATACCGGAAATGACGGGCAGTCTCACCTAGAGGAGATGCACTTGCCGCTGGAACCCTTCGTAGACACCGAGGGTGCTTACGGTGAGGGCACGCCCCTGGAGGCGGCCACCGGCATTACCTTCCGGGTGGCCGCACCCGGGTATTTCCTAGACTGGCACAACGCGCCCCGGCGTCAGTACACCATCACTCTTTCCGGCGAGGCGGAAATAGGGGTAGGAGACGGGACGGTGAGGCGGGTGGGCGTTGGGGATGTGTTGCTGGCGGAAGATCTGACCGGCCAGGGACACACAACTCGGGTAGTTGGCACGGAGCAGCGGCTTTCGGCGGTGATTCCACTAGACAGCTGATGATAAACGCCTTAAAACCCAGCGGCGGACGGACAAAAGTTTCTCGGTGCTGCGCCAGACAGTCCCCTTTTGGAGCCGCCATCAGCCGGCCAAGCGGGGGCCGCCAGCGGTGTAAGACGCCAAAAAACCAGCCTCTTGATTTAGAGGCTGGTTTTTTATTAAGGAGGACCTGTCGTTTTTGGTAGCCTACCTAAGACGTCGGCGTCTAGGAGCTGTCACCTTGGCTCCGTCCCCGACCGCGGCCTCGACGACCATCATTGGTGGTGGAAGGATCGCCGTCCTGGTCTGGGTCGGCTTTCTCCGGTCGCGGGTGGTCAGCGTCCTCGGAACGTCCTCGGTTGGAATTATCCGGCCGTCGGTCATCGAAAGCCTGGGACCCTCCCCGATGGGAGTGGGCCGGATGTTGCCGGTCGAGCTTAGCCCGAATTCGATCGATGGCTTCCTGATGCTCCGCGCGCTGCTCCTGAATCCGCGCTCGGACCCCTGCCAGCTTTTCCTGAACATTGTCGGAAGCCCCCCGGCCTATTACCCGGTCTATCAGGCGCGTCTGGCGCTCGCTGAACCGCGCCAGGAAACTAGCTATTCTCTCCGCGTGGGCCGCCACCTTGTCGTGCTTGTTTCCCTTGCCGTCTTCATCTTCCTCGGACTCACCCGCATCTGTTTCGGCGTCGTCAAGGAACTTCTCCAACCTGATTTTCACATCCTTTGCCCGAACCAATCCTTTCGCCTTGCCCGAATTGTCCTGGAAAACAGTTATCACTTCGCCAGGGCCCACACCGCGGGCGTGCTCGGGGAGAGTCACGGTTTTCTTTTCGCCGTTCGACGTTTCAATCGTAACTTGATCACCATCTACCTCAACCGCAACCCCATGTAACGTATAAGGGGGCGCATCCGGCTTAACCAGTATAAAAATAGCTTCCCAGATATCTGGCTCAGTTTGTTTGGCCAGCACTACAACCCGCGCGCCATCAGTAAGAGTTCCAGCGCGAGGACCGCCGGGGAATTTGAAAATTGTACTGCCCGTCACTCCGGCGGTGGCCACCAACCCGTCTACGCCTACCGTCACCGGGTCTGCCAGGCCAATTACCTGCTCCCCTCCGCCGGAGGTTTGAAGAGTCACTGAAATAGAGGAGATTTCCGTCTCTATTTTTACGAGCGTACCCGATACCTCTCGCGTTGCCCGGGTAGGAGCTAGAGTGCCGACAAAGGCCCGGCGCTTCGGCTCGCTACTGGTAACGTTGCTGGTGAACCGGGCGTCATCCGAGCCGTCGATACCCGAGAGGCTACTGGTGGCACCAATGGATACCTGCCCCGACCCGACTGCCTCAGTACTCCAACCCCCCACTCCCTCATTGCTGCTGTCTGCCAGCACAGTGCCCGCGCCAAAACCTAGAAAAGCTATTAGTGCGAATACGGGTAGGAAAATGGACTGCCTCAGGGTCTTCATGATATCTCTCCTTTAAGCGAGTGCGCTTACTAATAGAACATCCTTAGATACGGCAAGGTTAGTAGTTGGGCAAATGTCAGGGGGTATAGAACACGGCTACCGTCTGAAATCGGATGTTGCCCTGAATATTGGTGGCCACCACTTCCACTAAATTGGCCCCCTCTTCCAAGGCTACCGATGCCGAGAATACCCCTAGAGAGTTGACGTCCACGGGTATTTGATTAACCCCGACTATGGCGTCCAGAGTTGTAACCCCCAGGACGTCTACCTCCGGCTGGGAGACTGTAAGACCGTCTGGGGGATAAAGCAGCGTAAAAGGCAGACCGGCAGTGGGTGAAACGTAAAATACCACCAATTGTCGGGAAGTGGTTTGCTCGCCAGGCCCGGACGCCATCACCTCGATCAGGTTGACTCCGTCGATCAGGGCCAGGTCACGCTGAAAAGTTCCATCCTCTAACACTTCCACCGGAATTCCATTTATCCCTATTTCACTGCCGGAGGTAATTCCGGCCACCCGCACCGCCCCCACTTCCACGCCAATTCTATCCGGCGGAGTGAGTACCTGAAGGGTTACCGGCGCTTCCACAGGATTAGTGGGCGTGGCCCTGGCGGGCTCAGGGGTGAGCGTAGGCAGCAATGTCGGGGAAGGCTCAGCAGTCGGTATACCGACCGGTGTCGACTCTGGGGTGGGTTCCGGCGTCTGCACGGCCACCGGAGAAAGGGCCGGCGTGACGGCCGGCGTAACGGACGACTCAGAGCCGCAAGCTACCGCCGAAAACAGAAGCACTGCCAAACCAATGCTGCCAAACCACCCTGGAGAAAGCCGCCCATTGCCAGATTTCCAGCGCATCTACAAATACTCCTGAGGTGCTCCTGAGTTCTCTGGGGACCCCGTCCGGCTGATCCTAATACCTTGGTCGGAGTTTGGTGCCGCGCCCAGACGGCCGTCTCGGGATGACTCAGCCGGCCACAAGTACAAATTTTTCTTCTACGTGCCTGACCGAAGGGGTCTCTTACCAGTGTAAAGGAGAAAAACCCGTTAATTAAAGGTCAAAGGCAAAAGGTCGGGAGTTCGACCCTTTCAGAACGATTCTGACCAGGCGAAAATCCTGACCTCTGAGCTCACTTTGATATCGCGAATATGAGATTCCTGGGTCCGGCCGACGGCCCGAGCTCCCTGCTTGTTCCGAGCTTTGGAGGATGTGTAAGAGGCAATCGTTCATAGTTTGACGGGCTCACCACGAACCAATCCCAACCCGTTCGCTCTGAGCCGGTCGAAGGGCGAACACCCCGGTCTTGAACCTTTTGACACATCGCCTTCGCACTTCGAGTTGGTTACCTAGGGCAAAGGGGACCCTGGAAACCGCCGTTGGTAAAGGCAGAACCACCCCGGAGTTGCCCAACGGCATCTTGAACCCGCTGCCTGGCCTCTTGGATCGCCCGAACGGTGTGCCGCAGGCAAGGGTAGGCGTCGGCGGGGGCCTGCAGCAAGGTATCCTGGACCTGGCCGGCAGCGACGTTTTTGCCGAATACGGCATCTTCAACGGTTGCCCGAAGCTCCAACTCCAGGCTGGCCATTGGCAGGCTTTCAGCCGGTGCCGCCTGGTCCTCCAGAAGAAGGCTGACATCTCTGATGTGCCGCTCCATACGGCTAACGGCGACGGAGGTGGCTTCGGCATCGCCCCGTCCGGCCAATATCCTCAGCTCTTGGGCCCGCTCCCGAACCAGGTCCCCGTACCGGGCCACCTTTACCTCGGGAGAGCGGGTAATCCAGAGACGAGCTTCCTCTTCCAGTTGCTTTACCGGATAGAGGGTGGTCCCGGGAATGGCGTCCTGGGCAGCGGCGGCGGTTCCCACTCCACCGGCCAGCACCATCACCATCACTACCGCTGCGGCGGTGGCCATGGCCCACCGAGGGGAGAAGAAACTGAAACTCCAGCGCGGGCGTCGCGGCTGATGTTGACGGTCCCACTCCGAAAGCACCCAGCCGCGGAGGCGGCTGCGCATCTCCGCAGGCATGACCGGTCCGGAGTTCTCCGCGGAACCCGTGGCCGCTACCAGCAGCGGTTCCAACTCATCGGCGTATTGGGGAAATTGGTCCAAGCACTCCTTTAAAGAAGCTCCTCGACGCGACATATCTAGGCATTGCTGAAATGCCAGGTACATTCTATCCGTCAACGTTACTAGCCTCCTGGCGGCCCATAGTTCGCTGTAAGGCCCTTATCGCACTGTGCTGAAGAAACTTGATCGCTCCCTCAGTGCGCTCCATTTTAGCCGCCGTTTCTGCAATGGAGAGTTGGGCCATGTATCTAAGGGTAATCACCTGCCGCTGCAGAGCAGTCAAGCCCCGCATAGCCCTGGAAACGTCTTCCGACGCGACCTGATTCAGCGCCAGTTCAGCGGGATCATTGACGCCGGGTAGATTGTCGAGCAGTGGCACTTCCTGACGCCGCGACTGCTTCTTCATGTGATTAACCGCCGTATTGTGGGCGATGCGCAAAAGCCAAGCAACGAAGGGAGCTCCCCGGAACTCAAAGCTTTTCAGCGCCTTCATGGCCCGTATAAATACCTCGGCAGTCACATCCTCGGCATCGGCTGGCTGACCCATTCGGCGGAGCAAATAATGGTAAACGCGGTCCACGTGGGCCTCATAGAGCGAAGCGAAGGCTTCCCGGTCACCCGCTTGGGCGGCCCGGATGACCCTTTCCTCGTTATATTCCGCTTCCAAAACCTGCTTCATCCAGTGCCGGCTCTCTGTTCCTTATCCTTAAAAACATCCATCACAGCAAAAGGTTAGGAGATTCCTTAATGTCCGCATTTTTACTCTCGGAAAGTCCCGGTTCATATATAAAACGGTACCATTGGGCCAAGTTAAGGTAAAGGGAAGTAAGCCAGGCCGAGGGTCTCAAATAACTATTGTGAGGGAGGTGAGACCGGGCCGAATCATCGCCGCTCACCCATTCCCCCAATAATCCCCCACTGCAGCACCGGGTAAATTGCTTTCACGCTAAAACACCGGCACCCTGATACACCGGCTTGCGGGTCCTTGCCATACACCCACCAATGCACGTAGACTTGTTTCACCCAATAACTTCCCAATTCCCGAATTCCGAACTCTGAAAAGGCCGCGGAAAGGCCGGTTAAATGTCGAAACGGGGAGAGCTAATTCCACAGAAGTGCATCTTTGCTGCTATGATAGCCAAGCAAGGAGACGATGGCTAATGGCTGATGAACTAGTAATATTTGAGCAGAAACCTGCCGCCAACTACCTTATCGCCGGTTGGCGGCGCCAGTGGTCCAACGGAGGGAGAATTTCCAGCGGGCTCCCCAGATACCTGATCGAGAAACTGAGCGCCAAAAAGATTGGTGAGTTGGGCCCCCAGGTGTCGACCATGTGTTACCCCTTTCAAGTGGCGGGCACCCACGACGCCTTCCGGCCGGTGGCGGCCTTCCAGGAGGGACTGCCTTCGGAATCCATGCACCGGGAGAATTACTTCTTCGATGGGGGCAACGGTTTAATCATCTTCCTGGGAGAGGAACCCTGGTACCGTCTTGACCTTTACGTTCAGGGATTTATTGAGGCGATCAAGGAACTGGGTATAAAGCAAACCGTAGCGGTTGAGGGAGTCAACGGTCCGGCTCCGCCCGACCTGGAACGCCGGATCACCTGCGCCTATAGCAAGGCCACCATGAAGGAGGACCTGGAGCGGTTCGGACTGCAGTTTTCCAGCTATGGCAGCGATGGCCGAAGGGGTCCCACTATTGGGATGGCACTGGTTTCCATGGCCCACTTCGAGTACCCCGACATCGAGATGTTCCGGCTGGGCGCCATGGCTCCCCTCTATCCCCTGCTGTCGTCCAACAACCAGCAGCTGGGGATCACCAGGGACCACCGTTCCTTCTACGACATCATGCGACGGCTCAACGCCATGTTCGACCTGACCATCGACCTCAACGAGCTGAAGAGCCTGGCTGACGTCGAATCCCGGGAGCTGCAGACCAACCTGGAAAAGCTAAGCGATTCCAGTCGGGAAGCTAGGCAGGTTATCGAGCAGGTGCGGGCTGAATACAGCTACACGCCCTTCGAACAGCGGGTGGAGTTGGATCCGGCATTGGACCAGACCCTGGAGGATATTCTACGCAACTTGCCCGGCAGTTCGGACCGTGACTGACGCACGGTGGCTAGCGAAAAGAGAGTAACCCAGGGCATCGCCGAATACCTGGCAGCCGCCAGTCTGGAGGATTTCCCGCCGGAGGCAGTCCAGGCAGCCAAGGGCGCGATCATCGACTGCCTGGCTTGCATGCTGGCCGGTTCCCGGGAGCCTTTGGCCGATGTGCTTTGCGACTACGTGCGAGCTGAGGGCGGCACGCCGTCCGCTTCGGTCATCGGCCGGGGTTTCAAGACCAGCACTACCTATGCGGCGCTGGTCAACGGGGCCATGGCCCACGCTCTGGATTATGACGACATTACCGAGGTTACCAAGACCCACCCGACAGCGGTGCTGTTGCCGGGTTCCCTGGCTTTAGCCGAAGAAGCAGGAGCCAGCGGCCGGGATTTGCTGCTGGCCTATCTGGTTGGATTTGAGGTTGCCTGCAGCGTGGGCGCAGGCCTGAGCCCGGAGTACTTCGACGACCTGGGCTGGCACCCCACCGGGCCTTTGGGCGCCATCGGAGCCGGGGCCGCGGCTTCCCGACTCTTGGACTTGGACCGGGAGCAGACCGCTATGGCCATCTCGCTGGCGGCCTCCCAGGCCGCCGGTTTACGTCAAAACTTCGGCACCATGACCAAGCCCTTCCACGCCGGAGAGGCTGCTCGCTCCGGAGTCACGGCGGCCCGTTTGGTCAGGCAAGGCTTCACCGCCAGCAGCGATGCCCTAGAAGGCCGCTTCGGGTTTATGCGCGCCTTTTCCGGAGGTCAGGGGTTCCACCCGGAGGTGGTGCTCGATACCTTGGGCAGCAAATGCTACCTGGTCGAATCGGGCATCGAGGTCAAGAAATACCCTTGCTGCGGCAGCGCTCACCTGGCGCTAGACGCTACCCTGGAGCTTCTTTCGCGCCAGGTTATCGACCCCGGACAGGTGGAAAAGATAGATGTGCAGGTGGATTTCGACCCGCCTCGCTCCCTGATCCACGCCAGGCCAACTACGGCCCTGGAAGGCAAATTCAGCATGCAATACTGTCTGGCCGCCGCCCTGCTGGACCATCAGGTTGGCCTGCAATCCTTTACTGAAGCGCAGATCAGACGCCCGGCCGCCCAGTCGCTGATACCCAAGATTGAGATGCGGCGGATACCGGGTAACGAAGGCCAGCCCAGCTGGATGGAAGGATATCACGAGGTGGCGGTGCATTTGAGGGATGGCCAGGTCCTGGTTCAACGGGCCAGCCGCTCTCGCACCGGAGCGCTGCGAGGAGTGACCTTGCCGGACATTCTGGCCAAGTTTGAGAACTGCGCCTCTCTGGTCCTGGAAAGTGAAATTATTCAGGAACTGGCGGCCCAACTATCTTCTCTGGAAGATGTGCCCGATGTGAGCCAGGTTGCCGGCCTCCTGCGGGCCGAATAACCCAAAAATTACTCGGCCACCCACCTATGGGTTTAGAGATCGGGAAACCTGGGCTATCAGCCCCAAAGTTCGCGCCAAAGAAGCCTCCCGGTCTGGCCCGGCATGGAGCGGCGACACCAGAATTTCGCTGGCGCCCAGATCGAACAGCCCTTGTAATCCCGCCTTGACCTGCTCTTCACTGCCCGACAGGACCGTCCCCGCGATCATGCCGTCGCTCCAGGTTTCCTCCGCCGCCTCCGGGAAGCCCGCCGCCTCGAACATCTGCTGGTAAAAGGGGAGCCTGGGGTAGTTGGCCAACTGCTGCTGAACCGCCACGCGCACCTCCTCCGGGTTTTCATGCACGCATACCGGCGCGTGAGCGATCAGCGGCGGAACCTCCCGGCCGGCCTTGTCCGCTCCGGTCCGCAGGGCCGGCAGGGCCACATCCCGCAGATACGCGCTGGGACAGACCCAGCTGATGGCGCCATCGGCCTCGGCCCCGCACAGCTCGAAGGAGCCGGAGCGCAGCGCGGAGGCCATAACCGGCACTGCCACCGGCGCTGGAATGCTGCCGTGAGCGTGATAATACCTTCCGTCGAAGTCCACCGTGCCTTGGTGCAGCAGTTGCTTGAGGACCTGTATGTATTCCCTCAAATGACCCAGGGGATCCTTCATATCGATACCAAACATGGCCCGCATTGTGGGCCGATGGCTGGGTCCTATCCCCAAGCGGAAGCGGCCGGGAGCCAGCTGGTCCAGCACCTGCACCTGCTGGGCCACCACAACCGGGTGTCTGGGAAAGGTGGGGGTAATCGACGTGCCCAGCATAATTTTCTCGGTCTGGGCCGCCGCCGCCGCAAAGACGGTCAGCCCGTCCAACCCGGTGCCGCCGGTGGTCAGCCATGCCGCTGATATTCCCGACTCTTCCGCCCTTTTGATATCATTCAAGACTTCATTTGCGGTGGGGCCGGACGCGGCGATGCCGATTCTTCTTTCGCTCATAATTCCTCCATGTGTTAATCAGTCCGAGGGTTTTAAATGGTCCCTCCCCTTTTTAAGGGGAGGTTAGGAGGGGTCAGCGCACCCCTCTAGTCTCCCATTGCTAGGGCTGACAAGGGTATGTGCCCAGAGGCTTTAGACCTCTCGCTTCGCTCGGGTTGACACTTTGGGATATATTCTTAGCCCGGTCCCAGTTGAGAACTCCTCAAGCTACCGCTCTCCCAGAGTGCTGCTGCCCTGCTCCAGATAGATGGTTTCTCCCACGCGACAGAGCCGTATCTGTTGACGGTATACCAGGTTGCCTACCCGCCGCTCGGCATTGTGCAGCTCCGTGGTCCAGTCTGGTTCCCCGGAATTTTCAATACCCTGCGGATTCTCACCACCTTTCAGGGCCTCGTGCAGCACCCGGCCATTCATTCCAACAGCGCCAACAGCGCCAGCCGCTTCGTTGCCACCCAAAATGTGGAGCACCGTGGGAGCGAGGTCGATATTGCCCGTCGGAGTCTCCACCCTAATCCCGGCTTTGAAGCTGGGCCCCCTGGCAAACATGACGTTGCGCAGCTCATGCCGGCTCATGGAGCCGTGGGTGCCTTGTCCGGGTTGACCTCCAGTACTGCTAATCTGTCCCCGAAACCCGGCATCATTCGGGTCCGAGTTCCACTTGAAGGACATGGCGATATCCGGAACCCGGGGGCCTTCGCAGCCGCATAGCGAGGCGGGCAGGGTGCCTTCTATGGAAACGGGGGGCTCGGTGGACCCGGCGGACCCGGCGGCTTGACCAGCGAGGACCGGGCCGCACCAGGGTTGGCTCATCAGCCACTCCGCCAGCCGCTGGCAAGTGGACGGATCGCGGTCGTGAGCGTAGAACAGCGCGGATCCCCCATTGGGTGCAACGGTCACTCCACCGGGCTCATTTCCCGGAGGGAACCCGGCTTCCCGCAACCGATCCTCCATCGCGATCACCCCGGTAATCGTCGAATAGCCGTGGTCGGATACGACTATCACGTCGGTATGGTCGGTTCTCCCGTCTTGTTCTAACCAATCCAAAATCCGGCCGAACTGGCCGTCGGCCTCCCCGAGGGCCTGGTTCGACAGCTCCGAGCCAACGCCGGCAGCGTGCTGGGATTTATCCGGCTCTGACGACCAGATCAGGGCAACGGCCGGATTTCGTTCCGGCAGAATATACTCGGTCAGAATCCTCACAGCATGAGCCATTCGGGGCGTGTTGGGAAGGGTTTCCCCCGGCCAGGGACCGAACCGCTCCAGCAGTTCGCCATGGAGGTCGGTCGGCAAGGCAAACTCGGGATGGATGGTCGCGCCGCCGCTCTGCGCCGCCAGGGGATTATGCACATAGGCATTGCCGCTGGTACCCACCCCAATGGCCACATACTCCCGTCCTTGCTGGGACAGAATGTCGGCCAGCGTAGGCGCCAGCAGTATCTTAACGCCGGTTGCAGCGATAGCCCCCAGGTTGGAATGCAGAACCGCTATGGCCTGGTAGGGATCGTATTCGCGAAAGACCATATTGTTGGCAGTCAATCCGTGGACACCAGGGTAGCTCCCGGTGACCAGGCTGGCGGCGTTGGCGCGCGTAACGGTGGGGAAGACCGGATGGTTCCTGGCGAAGGTCACTCCCTCGCCAGCCCAACCAGCCAGATTCGGCATGAGCTGAGGAACTACTTGAGCTGGTTGCAGCCCATCGAAAACCACGATCAGGACCGGCGGCATGCAGCCCCCGCGCAATTCTTTGAGATGAACCCTGGTAGATACGGGAGCTTCTCGCCGCACCGCCCGGCGCAGGCCTGATTAGTGGGAGACCCGACCCGCCCATTCATAGAGCTACACCAGCAGCCTGGTTGCTTCCTCAACTACCCGCTCCGAGGTCAGACCAAACTTCTCGTATAGTACCTCGATTGGCGCTGAGGCGCCGAAGTGGTCCACGCCAATAGCCTGTCCTCGCGGCCCCACATACCGCTCCCAACCCAGGGAAGTACCCGCCTCCAGAGACACCCGAGCGGTGACCCGAGCCGGCAGCACCGACTCGCGGTATTCCTCCGGCTGGTCGTCAAAAAGCTCCCATGAGGGCATGGAAACCACCCGAGCGGAAATGCCCTTCTCCTGAAGCGTTTTGCCGGCCTCAAGGATGATGGGTACTTCCGAGCCGGTCGCTATCAAAATAACCTCTGGGTCCTCGGTCGCCTGCCACAGCAGATAACCGCCCTGCCGCACGCCGCTGGCCGGCGCCAGCTCGGACCGGTTTAACACCGGCAGGTTTTGGCGGGTCAGGGCCAGGACGCAAGGCCCGTCCCGGCGTTCAACGGCAATCTTCCAGGCCTCGACAGTTTCGGTGGCATCGGCCGGGCGCAACACCACCACATTCGGAACCGCCCTCAGGCCCAGCAGCTGCTCAATGGGTTGGTGGGTGGGACCGTCCTGCCCCAACCCCACCGAGTCGTGGGTAAATAAGTAGACTACCCGCAGCCCCATCAGCGCGCCCAGGCGAATCGCCGGTCGCATATAGTCGGCAAATATCAAGAAAGTGGCCGTATAAGGGAGCACTCCGCCGTGGAGTGCCATGCCATTGGCTACCGAGCCCATGGCATGTTCTCGAACCCCGA
>JADFQT010000243.1 GCA_022561675.1 Chloroflexota bacterium | reverse complement strand
GTCAGGGTCCAAAGAAAAACAGCGTGGTGCTGGAGTCGGGAATCCAGGTGGACCTTAGGATTGGCGAGGAGGATTCTTTCGGCGCCCTACTTCAATACTTTACCGGCAGCCAGCAGCACAATATTCGTTTGAGGGAACTGGCCAATAGGCAGGGCCTCTCCATAAACGAGTACGGG
This sequence comes from Chloroflexota bacterium, assembly GCA_022561675.1. GTDB lineage: Bacteria > Chloroflexota > Dehalococcoidia > Lucifugimonadales > UBA3495 > JADFQT01. Next base: position 3,659 of record JADFQT010000243.1, on the reverse strand, counting down.
ATTACTACGCTAAAAACCGGGCTGGAAACCGGCAGGTTGGAGGTCTTCAGCAACGAAACGGATTTCTACGGGCGCCTGGGGCTCCCCTACATCCCTCCCGAACTGCGGACCGGAATCGATGAATTGGCCGCAGCTCGGGAAAACCGGCTGCCCCACCTGGTGGAGGAGTCGGACTTGCGGGGGGATTTGCATCTCCATAGCGAATGGAGCGACGGTCGAGACCCGATAGAGACCATGGTTCAGGCTGCGGTAGACCAGGGATATGAGTACATGGCCCTGACCGACCACTCCTCGGGGCGGGGCATCGCCAATGGGCTGTCCGACGCCCGGCTCTTAGAGCAGATTGAAATCCTGAGGTCATTGCAAAGCCAATACCCTATCACCATCCTCTGTGGATCGGAGGTGGACATCCGCGCCGACGGCACTCTGGACTATTCGGACGAGCTACTAGAACAGCTGGACGTGGTGGTGGCTTCCGTTCATTCCGCCATGGGACAGGACCGGAAGACCATGACCGACCGGATAATCAAGGCCATGCAGCACCCGGCGGTCACCATCATAGGGCACGCCTCTACCCGTTTGCTGGGACGCCGGGAGCCGGTGGATTTTGACCTGGAGGCCCTACTCCACGCGGCGAAGGAAACGGGCACCGCGATGGAAATCAACTCCTCTCCGGAACGGCTGGACTTGAAGGACGTCCACGCCAGCCGGGCCCGTCAGCTGGGAGTGCCCCTGGTTATCAGCACCGACTCTCATCACCACACCAGCCTGCAGCAAAGACGCTTCGGTATTGGCTTGGCCCGGCGGGCCTGGTGCGAGCCACAGCACATACTAAATACCCGGCCGCTGGATCAGTTCCTGGCCTTTATTCGAACTCCCAAGCCTCGCCGAATGGCAATCTTCGAGGCGGGGCTGACCCAGGCCGGTTCGCCATGAGCCAGCCTGCTGAACCGGATCGCAACGTCCCTGGGGCAGTTGAGCCCCTGGTTGAGCCCTCTGAGGACCTGGCTCAGCAGATTCCGGAGGCCGTCGTGCACCTCCAGCAGGCCCTATTCGCCGGCGTGCCCTGGCACCAAGCCTTGCTGGAAGCCGTTGGGTTGTGGACCCGCCCCCAGGAGACCTATCAAGGCCGAAATTACCAGTATCTGATCCATGGTGAGGCCCTGGACTGGCTGTCCCTGGCCGAGCGCCTTTGCTGCGAGATGGACGGGGCTATTCCGGAGGAGGAAAAGGAGGATTTGCTCTTCCTCGGCAAATTGCCTGAGGAGGTGTCGGAGGAGGTCTTTCGGGAGTTGATAGGCGCCACCAAGCATCGAGCGTACCTGAATTATTGGTACGGAGTTACCGTCGAAGAGGCTTTGCAGCTGGCCACGGAGGAGGAAGTTCGCAAAAGGTATCGCGCCAAGGGATATCCTGACAGCGAGGATTTCGTGGAAGAGGCCTTTACTCACTTATATGACGCCACTAGATCGGACCTGATAAAGGAGTTTCGCGAGGCGTTCCACCTGACCCTCCGGCAACAGCTAGCTTTGTCCGACCTGAAAGAGTTTACCTATTGGCTCTTCAAGCGACGGCTCGATATGTGGGATCCGGCCCGGGTCGCCAGCGATACCCGCAAGGGCATCCAGAGGCTAAAACTGCTGGAAGAAATTGGCGTCTCCCAGCCTGACCGCGCTCAGGTTTAGATCAAACACTATCCCAGAGCCAGCCATCATGAATACCCCATCCGCCAACAACCATGAGCCTATACCCAAGCCAAGGTGGGATCTGCATAGGCAGCCTACCGGCCCAGGTGGGTTTCACTTCGTCTATAGCTTAGAAAACGCCGCCAAGCCCAGCTTCCGTTCCCTTGATTCCCCAGACGGCGGACGTCTAAAATTTAACGCATAGCGAGGCTGGAAAAACCGGCTGGCTGACTGGGCAAACCCTTTATAGCGCCGAATTTTCCAATGCCGAATTTCCCAACATCGAATCACCGGGAGCAAAATTACTATGGTCGAGCCAGACCAGAACAACCATCCCCAGATGTCCGACCTGCCGGAGGAAGAGTACGCTCCCCGGATTTACCAGCCGGATGAGCTGGTGGAAGGCGAGGTGGTGCGCGTTGACGAGGACGGAATCGTGGTCAGCGTCGGGCTAAAAACCGAGGGGATTGTTACACCTCCGGAGATGCGGCTGCTGGATCGCTCGAAGCTGGACGCTCTGAAACCCGGCGATAAGCTGCCGGTAGCGTTCCTGGGAGGCGGGGGCGTCAGCGGGATGGTTCTGCTGTCTTACGATCAGGCTCAGCGGCAACGCTTGTGGGACGAACTGGCGGAGCACCTCAGTGAGGGCACCACCCTGTTGGCTCGGATAGTGGTACGAAACCGGGGCGGCCTGGAGGTGGACTACCACGGCATACGGGGATTCGTCCCTCTTTCCCACCTGGCTCCCCAGTCCCCGGACGGAGCCGAAAGAGATCTGGATGCGCGGATTGGCCAGGAAGCCCAATTTAACGTTTTGGAGCTGGATCAGTCTCAAGAAAGGCTGGTTATGTCGGAGCGGGCCATCTGGCGGGCCCAGAAGGATGAAGCCCGAAAGCGGTTCATTGCCGAGCTGGAAGAGGGCACGATGGTTACCGGCAAGGTCACCTCCCTGCGGGGCTTCGGCGCCTTTGTGAACTTGGGGGAAGTCGACGGCCTGATTCCCATGTCCGAGCTGTCCTGGTCCATGCTGAAATCGGCCGACGAGGCAGTGAGCCTGGGCGAGGAGGTGACGGTGCAGGTTCTGCGGGTAGACCAGGAGAACCAAAGGATATCCCTCAGTCTGAAGCGCACCATGCCCGAACCCTGGGAGACCGTGCAGGAACGTTTTTCCGAGGGTCAGATCGTCGAAGGAACGGTCACCCGCCTGATGGATTTCGGCGCCTTTGTGAAGCTGGAAGACTGGATAGAGGGGCTGGTACACATTTCCGAGCTGTCCAACCGCCGGGTCAACAACCCCAAAGAGTGCGTCTACCTGGGCCAAAAGGTCCGAGTGATGATCCTTAACATCGACCCGGAGAAACGGCGCATCAGCCTCAGCTACACCAAGGCCTACGGCATGTAAGGGCTAGCTGAGCCTTTCTGTTTGCAGTCCAACTTGGTATATTGGTTGTCCGCAAGCCCTTGAGGGGCCTTGCAGGAGGAGCAAATGACTGAGGCTAAAATCCGCGAAAGGTTTACTCTCACTCTTTCGGTTGAAGGCAAGAGTATGCCTTTGACCTTCTTTATTCACACCGCGGAGGACCTTCGTCAATTACTGCGTGCCATTGAAGAAGCGCAATTGGGCGAAGCACCACATGCAGAATGGGAAGTAGACACTGACCGCATACAGATCGCTGCTTCCGTCAATGGCGTCTCCGCAGATGATTTAGAAAACATTATCAACGATGCGTACCATAGCCTGAAAGCCGAGGAGGCAAAGGACGAATCTGCGACACCAAAAACTCTTAATGACCGGGGAAAGCGCCTGACTCGCAGCATTGTCAACCGGGCAAGACGTACTGCACCCGTAACCGTTGATGCCCCTGGACAGGAACCAGTCTATATTGAGCCAGCACTACTGAAAGTTGTTGCTCCTCAAGAAGCTTTGTCTGGCCCCCGTCGTCGTCCTGAGGTTCTGACTGCCTGGGGTTCCGT
>JADFQT010000028.1 GCA_022561675.1 Chloroflexota bacterium | reverse complement strand
TGGGCGCGACCACAGCCACACTCTCCATCCTGGGTAGGCCAACACACCGGCAGGACTGGCCAATCCCGGTCAGCCAGAGCGAGGGCTGCTTCCACCAGGGTTCCGTCGCCGATTGACTCGCTAACCAACGGTGGTATCAACACGCGACTCAGTCAATCGGCGGTCGAGGGCATCCGCCGGGATCAGAATCTTGCGTTTTGAAATGCGGATTGATGGAATGCTCCCATCTTTGATTCCTTCGTAAACGGTGTTACGGGAAAGATGGGTTTGGTCCATGAATTGCTTAGGGGTCAAGAATTTTACGGGGATGTGACCTTCCAGGCTGTCTAGAGCTTGTTCCACTTAGTATTCTCCCTGTCAGGATTGTGGTGTCCTCATTTGTATGGTAACATCCCATCAAAGGCGTAAACTGCATATCTATTGCAATAACAGGTTAACTAAATGCCGAAAGTGACCGACCGCAATGTCAAGCTTCGAATTTATCAGCTCAGCCGGTTGGGATGGACATTGAATCGAGTAGATGAGCGTTTACAGGAAGATTTTGACGACAAACTCATCCCAGATATCTCGACCATCTCAAGGATAATTAAGCGCATGCCGCTTGATGAACTGAAAGAAGATGTACCTTTCTCTTGGGGGGCTATGGAAGAGATACCCTGGGAGGACAGTCGTCTTGTCCTAGGCATGTGGGCCGACTACCAGAGCCAGCAGATGGATCGACTCTACGGCCCTTTCACCCGGCGGCTTGCTAAGTGGTGTTGGCGGGTTCTCAAAGCCTTTGGGGTATCGTATTCGGGGTATAGGGTTGGCCTAGATGTCTTTTCAAACGATAGCGATGAGAATAGGCCAGTCGATAAGCCCTCTGTGAGTGCGTTCATAGAGCCGTTTGGTGATGATGTTATAGACGACATATGGTTCGTATCCCTGGAGTTCTCTTGGCGCGAAATCGCTTCCACAGTGATGGACGAGCCCTTTGATACCCGTGACCTTGACTTGTGGCTTGCGTTCGCACCATGGAAAGGCCGGGAGTGGATGGATCGATACTTAACCGTTAAGTATGACGAGACTTTCGATGAATCGAGTCAACGGGTACCAATACATTGGCACCTTCTGGATATGGAGTGGCTGGACAGAGTCGTGCCCATTGTTGCTGAGAACAGGAGAGCATTTTCCCCCGATTCAATCAAGCGGGAGCCGCTACCTCTGCGTTCGGACATTGACCATATGTTCTATGAGCATTGGCAAAAGTTAATCGACGGACTATTGGGAAGCCAGATTAATCTTTATCGAAAACACTTAGGGCAAGACCCTGACATTGCAAGACTGTTTAACGACGGAATGCCTCGGCCTTGGTATTTCGACTACTTGGACGAAGTCATAAGAGACCCCGCAACGTACGGGAAGGATAACGCTGGCGATGAGGGCTAGTGTCCGGTATTTTAGACCATCAGAAATGGTGAGGATTACAGATGAACGGAAGCATTAGAAGACGTAGCAAAGATAGCTGGGAATTAACCATAGATCTGGGTCGTGACGCCGGTGGCAAACGGAAGCGAAAGTTCATCAACGTCAAGGGGACCAAGGCCGAGGCGCAGAGGAAGCTGCGAGACCTATTGGTGGCGTCGGACAAAGGTATTCCAATCAAAGCTAAAAAGGTTACCGTTGCTCAGTGGCTCCAGAAATGGTTGGAAGAGTATGTGATTCCCAAAAGGCGGCAGCTGACCATAGAGAGATATGAAGGGATAGTGAGAAAACATCTGGTGCCGACGTTGGGTCATATAGAGCTTACCAAGCTAGCTCCTAGTGATATCCAAGCACTGGAGACAAAATTAACCACATCCGGCATGGCTCCCATGGGTGTGCGAGAGGTACACCATGTTATCTCGGGAGCTTTGAAGTACGCCTTGAAGATGGATGCAGTGTGGCGTAACCCGGCCCTGGCCGTCACTCCCCCGAAGGCGGAGCGGAAAGAAGTAGTCCCACCGGATATGGCTGGGGTCAAGCAACTCTTGGCCATGGCTCAGGCAAATGAGCACCCCTTCTTCTCGTGCTTGCACTTTATCGCATATACCGGCGTGAGAAGGGGGGAAGCGCTGGGGCTCAGATGGCGGGATGTGGACCTAGAAACCGGGGCGGCGTCGATAGCCCAGACTGTAGTTGTCTCTCAAAAGCAAGGCTTGATTTTCCAGCCCCCAAAAACCAATAGCGGCAGAAGGGTTATAGACCTGGATGATGACACTGTAGCGGTACTCAGAGCCCTCCAGGGCCAGCAGTTGCTCCATAAGGCAGCCTTGGAAGGAGCTTACCAAGACCGTAATCTAGTATTCGCAAATCCCCTTGGTCACCCAATTTATCCCGACACTCTGGCCAGGCACCTCAAGAAACTCGCCGTGGCGGTCGGTCTGGAAGGACTTAAATTGCATGACCTCAGGCACTTCCATGCCAGCGTTCTGATTCAGCGGGGTGAGAGCCCGGTCCTCGTTAGCAAGCGGTTGGGACATGCAACTGTATCCATTACCATGGACGTGTACGCCCACCTTTTGAAGGGGTACCAGAAAGATGCGGCTAATGGATTCGCCAAAGCTATGAGAGAGGCTTAGTTGGAGCCAATGTCGGCAAAATGTCGGCAAAAGAGGAAGTGGGACAGCTGAAAGCGGGGGAACAGGTATGAATCTGAGCCATCTCAGACTGTTGCCGCCGATGATATAATTTCCCGTCGGAGCGGTGATGGGGATTAGCGAAGGGAAGTGCGGGCCACAACCATGACTGGGAATATTTGGGGTCACGTGCCGTTGCTGTCTGTTCTCTCGGCCGGGGGGAGCGACGTCAGTGAAACAGTAGTCCAACTGCTAATTCAGCTGGCCGTGATCCTCTTCGCCGCCAAAGTGGCCGGCGAGCTGACCGCCCGGTTCTTGAACTTACCGACCGTGCTGGCCGAGGTTGGCATCGGCGTAGTAATCGGTCCCTTCGCCCTGGGAGCCATCGACATCCCCGGATTTGGCCCCCTCTTCCCCATCCCAGTGATCGATGGCTTTCCTGCGGCGATCCCGGTGAGCAGTGAACTGTTCGCGATAGCCCAGATAGGGTCGATCGTTCTGCTGTTCGCCATCGGACTGGAAACCAACCTGCGCCAATTCCTGCGCTACGCCGGACCCGCCAGCGCGGTGGCCCTGGGCGGCGTGGTGGTGCCTTTTGCGCTGGGGGCCGGAGCCACGGTGCTATTTGGCTTCGCGGGTGAAGGGGGGTTCTTCTCTCCAGAAGCCCTATTCATGGGGGCCATCATGACCGCCACCTCGGTGGGCATAACCGCCCGGGTGCTGGCGGATTTGAGGCGCCTGGACCAACCTGAAGGCGTAACCATCCTGGCGGCCGCTGTGGTGGACGATGTGATGGGGATACTGGTTTTGACGGTGGTAGTGGGAGCCAGCGCCACCGGCAGTTTCTCGGTGGGAAATCTGGGAGTGGTCGCGGTAAAGGCCATTGGGTTCTGGCTGGGATTGACGGCGGTGGGTATCTGGACTGCGCCACACATCGAGCGGGTGATTAATCGCTTTCGTACCCCGGGAGCGGGCTTGGTGCTTATGCTAGCCCTGGCATTCCTGGCCGCGGGCATGGCGGAGCTGGCAGGCCTGGCGTTTATTATAGGGGCTTTCTCCATCGGACTGGCTCTGTCCACCACGGAGCTGGGGCACCGGGTCGAAAAGGAAACCACCGGAATCAGCCAGTTCCTGGTGCCGGTGTTCTTTGTGGTCATGGGAATGTTGGTGGACGTGGGCTCCATGCTCAACGCGGTGGTCTTTGGACTGGTACTTTCGGTGCTGGCCATACTCTCCAAGGTTTTTGGCTGCGGAGTCCCGGCGCTGGCGACCGGGTTCAATTTTCTGGGCAGCACCAGAATCGGCGTTGGGATGACACCCCGGGGAGAGGTGGCGCTGATTATCGCCGGAATCGGCCTCTCTCAAGGTATCATTGGGCAGGATTTGTTCGGCGTCAGTATCATGATGACAATCATCACCACTCTAATTGCTCCGGTGGTATTGATACGCCTGTTTCGCGTGGAAGGGACAGGCCTGCGCCGAGGGGACTCTGGGACCAGCCTGGAAACGCCGATCGCTGCCTCTACCGACTCCGGGGATACAGATGATTAAGAACTGGGGCCGGGCACTGGGCTGCGGCTACCACACCACCAGCGTTAGGCGAATCTATTTAGATGAGGTAAGGATCGATGATTGGGGTACTGACTCACCACTGGGCTAAACCCGACAAGATAGATGCGGCCCGGAAATTGCTGGACGGGAATGGGCTGGCTCAAAGTAAAGCCCCCGGCTTCGGCAGCCGCCAGACCCTTTATTCCTTAGGCGACCCGACTCAGATAACCACTCTGGTCACCTGGGACAGCAACGAAATCTACGACGCCTGGCGGGCCAGCCCGGAGCGGGCGGCGGCAATGGCAGGGGCTGGGGAACTGTGGTCCAAGGCTCCCGAATCGGAGCGCTTCCAGGTGGCTGATTAGCTAAACTGGGGCCAAAGTGAATCCCGCGCGGTTCCGTATGACGGACCATGTAGATCTAACCTTGGCTTTGCCATTGGGCTGTTTAATTTAACGCGGCGAACAGGGCATCCTGATCCAAGTGCTGTGCCACCAGCTCCGCAAATCGCCGGGCTTTTCGGGTCGTTGGCGGGCCGCTCCGCTCAATCAGGCCGCTCAGCGCCTCCGCCGTCGACAGGGTGTCGCTGTCTACCAGAATCATGGGCACCTGATTCTTGCGGGCCTCCACCCGGATATATTCGATAGGCTCGGCCCCGCCGGTTAAAATCAAGCACTTGGTATCGCCGGTAAAACTGGCCATCTGGATGTCCGGCCTTTCGGCCCGCGTAATTACCGCCTGGTTGGAATGGCGGCCAAAATAGCTGGGACCGGAGTCCATAATATTCCCGCCGATTAGGAAGTGGGCGACGCATCCGCCGACATCGCCCGGCTCCTGCACCCACCGCCCTCCCAAGTGATCGGCGATCTGCTCCACCGTCACCGCCAACATGCCCCGGTCCTCGGGAATGGCCCCAATAACCGGAATGTTTCGGGCCGCGAGCGCGGGCATCAGCCCCCGGTGGACCTCACCCAACCGATGTACCGTCACCAGATTCAGCAACAGACCGGCCAGCCGATTTCCGAACAGCCCGCAGATCGCAGATAGCGAATCTTCATCGAGCCCCGGCCGGTAGGAGTACAGCAACAGCTCCCGGGCCCCCAAAGCCGCCACCAAGTCTGTGTCCAGGGTAGAAATCAGGCTGGTGTGGTCCTCCAGATCCGGACCCTCCACTAAAACCAGGTCACAGGATGCTTGCAAGGCGGTGACCCTTGCGCTGACCTGGCGACTCAATTCTGGAGTCAGCGTGGTGGGAAGGGAAGCCGGAGGAGGGATTTCCAGGTCGGGGAAACCAGCGGACACGGCGGCCACGTCCGGGTCCGCCTCCGGAGCCGCCGAGAAGGGCTTGTAATAGGCTCCGCTTTTCCCTTGCTGCCGCAGCAGAGAGAGCAGGGCCATCACCAGACAGGTCTTGCCAGACCCCTTCCTATCAGAGAAAACAAACAGGATGGCCAAGGGCAACCCCCAGGTCAAATACTCGGGCGTAATTCTAACACGTCCCTTATCCAGCGCAGCGGCAAGCCCGGTACAGCCTCTACTCCTCTACATCTTTCCAGCCGGTGTTCTGGGGATCAAACCCCTGGGGGAAGCGGGTGGTCTGGTCATATATGGCCATGTTCATGTCGGCGCGGTGCAAGCTGGCGCCCTCAAAATTGGCGTTTCGCAGGTCGGCCATAATCCACATCGAATCACGGATCATGGCCAAGGAGAAGTTGGCTCCATCCATCAAAGCCCGGCTCAGATCGGCGCCATTCATGTTGCAGCTCTGGAAGTTGGCTCCGGAGAGGTTGGCGTTACGCAGGTCTACCTCGATCATCGTCGATTGACTGAAATCTGCCCCACCCAGTTCCGCGTTGATGAAGGAGGCCCGCATCCCCCGGCTACGCCGAAGATTGGCTCCCTGCATTTTGGCCCACTTCAGGTCGGCCCAAAAAAGGTTGGCATTGGTCAGATTGGCTCCGGTAAGGTTGGCCCGGGTCAGAGAAGAGCGGCCCAGGTCCGCGTCGGTCAGGTCGGCGCCCCCCAGGTCCGAATCGGCCAGGCTGGCCCGGCTTAGCTTGGCGCCAACCAGGCTAGCTCCCCGAAGGTCAGCCTCTCGCAGCCGGGCCGAGCTCAGGTCCACCCCGGCCAAATCGGCGCCTTCCAAATCCAGACGGAGGTCAGGATGCTCTTGCTGCCACCGCCGGAAGGCGTCCGGCCCCTGGCTTACCGCTTTCACATGCTCTTGATTCGCCACTTTGCCTGCTCCATTTTGTTTACTGGATGCTCGGTAATGACTCCCCGGTCGGGCAAAAAGATACAGCCCGGTCTTATGAGACTGGGCTGCGCCGGTAGCCTAGCTGGTCTAATCCAAGTCGGGACTTAGTTATTGGCAGCTGCCTCTTCCAGGTCAAACATCCTTTCGGCCACCACCATCTTTAACTCGTTCACACGGGTGAGGTTGGGATATACCCGGTTCTCGTCTTTGACATCGTATATCTTGTCACCGTCCATGTAGACCTCCAGCCTTCCCGCGTCCGCCGGAGTCAACTTGATGGCGATGTCCCCCGGTTCCTGAGAGCGCCAAAACTCCATCGCCATCCACGTGGCGAGCGCGTGATAGCCTCAAGGTACGCAGTAGACGATGTCGAGTTCTATCTTACCGAATTGAGCCACCGGTATTTTTTCTCCCTGAGCGGTTCAATAAACGCCTCGGTCTGAATCAATAACTTTTTTAAGAACGTGCCCAACAGCTTCCCGAACCACTTCCATGGGGCGGCTCGCACCCGGCGTTCTTAGGAAACTATCGCGGTGCCCTGTCCTACCGCCGTCTTATCGCCGTTCTGATTCTCACAGTAGAGGTCCACTATGACCAGTGTGCCGTTTTCCACAGTTTGCCGGCTGTTGACCGTACCGCCCACGGTAATGGTATCGCCCTCTTTGACCGGACGGAGAAACTTCAGGTTGACTGTGCCGGTGTGGTTGAAGACCTCCGCGCCGAAGAACTTGCGCAGGGATTCAGCGGCGAAGGCCACCGACATCCGGCCCGAGGCGATGGGGTAGGTGGTTCCCAGCCGCTGCTTGGCCAACTCTGGGTTGTTGTGGATGTTGTCGCGGTCCAGAATACCACAGGACTCGAACTGGTTGATCTTTACCTGGGTGATGGTTTTGGTGAGGACCGGGATGGTCTCGTTGCTCAACTCTGCGCTTGCCATTTTTTTCCCACCTCATCAGGTTTTTTCATTTGGTAGGTACGCATCTTCTCCAGAAGCCGGCCGTCTTCGTCTACCGCGGTAGCTTCGATGACTAGATAAGGCTTGTCCCGGCGGGAGTACTTGTCGTGAATCCGCCCGGTGACCTTGACTCTCTTGCCGGGAATTGGAGGATTGTGGAACTCCATCTCGTTTGCGGCGTTCACTCCACCGATATTGTCCTCGTAGCACATGGCCAGGGCGGTGGCGTCGTGTTTGACGGCAATGGTCGGGAAGGCGGCGTCCGGATCCTCGACGGAAGCCCGGAAGCTATCGAGCATCTCTTGCGTCAGCAGGTACTCGTAAGACCCCAGCTCTTCGCCAATCTGCAGCTTATCGTAGTCGAGTTCAGGGAGCTTTTCTGCGGCCATCTAAACTGCGCCTCCTTTTGGATGTTGCATAGGGATCAGAGCCGCACCGAGATACGAAACGCCCCGGTCCAACTCCCGTATAACATACTTTAACCAGGGGGGCAAGTCAATGTTCCGGACGAGGAGGGCGATGGCATCTCAAGCAAGAATAGGCAGCCTCCGAATTGGTGTCCCAACCTGCGGACTAGGGTAGATATTGTAGCTGAAAACCCAGATCACCAGGTCATTTCGAGAGAGCCCTTCGGCTCGGAATGACAACATTCTTCATGCCAAGCTGTATTCGCGAGCGCCAAGATTTACATACCCTTGTCAGCTCCCGATCCGCTCTGGACCATATTTGAGGCGTGTTCTAGGTGTGATATACTCTGGACCTATATTTGGGGGCCGGTATCTGGTGTTGGCCGACTTACGATTTTCGGTGTCCGTGGAGCTTTAGATGTCCGGCGCTATCAAAATGCTGGAAGGCGGTACAGTGACCTCGCCCCAGGGCTTTCTCGCCGGGGCAACCTACGCCGGCCTGAAGACCTACGCTGAAGACAAGCTGGACCTGGCTTTGATCACTTCGGAGGCGCCCTGCGTCGCCGCCGGAGTGTTCACCACCAGCACCATTAAATCCGCCACCGTCACGGTCAACCGGGAACACCTGGCCAAGGGTCCGGTACGGGGACTGGTGGTCAATGCCGGCATCGCCAACACCTGCGTAGGAGAGCAGGGTTACAAGGACGCGCAGGAGATGACCGTCCTGGCCGGCCAGCGAACCGGTTTAACGTCCGATGAGGTGCTGGTGTGCAGCACCGGAGTCATTGGCGTGGAGCTCCCCATGTCCTTGATCCGCTCCGGCATTGACCAGATCCAGCTGTCCTCAGACGGCGGACACGCCGTTGCCCGAGCGATGATGACCACCGATACCCGGACTAAGGAAGTGGCCGTCTCCTTTGAGTTGGAGGGGCACCCGGTTCATATCGGCGGCGTGGCGAAAGGCTCAGGCATGATCCACCCAAACATGGCCACGATGCTGGCCTTTGTTACCACCGATGCCAAGGTGGAGGCGGATTTCTTGCAGACTACCCTGGCCGAAGTGGCCGGCGCCTCTTTTAATATGCTGACGGTGGACGGGGACACCAGCACCAACGACACCTTATTGGTTTTGGCCAACGGCCTGGCCGGCAATCAAACCATAGACGCCAATTCCCCCGACGCGGGCACTTTCCGGGAAGCCCTGTCCCAAGTCTGCATTCACCTGACTCGAGAGCTGGCCCGGGACGGCGAGGGCGCCTCCCGACTGATTATCGTGGAGGTGGCCGGCGCCAGAGACCGGGATGACGCCCGCAAGGCCGCCCGTACCGTGGCCTCGTCCAACCTGGTCAAGTCGGCCGTCAACGGCGCCGACCCCAACTGGGGCCGGGTAATGATGGCCCTGGGAAGAAGTGGCGCAGCGGCGGACGAAACCAAAATAGACCTCTTCGTCAACGGGGTGTGCATCATGGAGGCCGGCAGCCCTATTCCTTTCCATCGAGATGCGGTGGTGTCGCAAATGCGGGGCCCGGAAGTTACCTTCCGCTTGCAATTGAACCTGGGGGACGGTGAAGCCATCGCCTGGGGCTGCGACCTGACCGAAGAGTACGTAATAATAAATAGCGCCTACACCACCTAACGTCATTCAGATCAACCTCAGTTGGAAGCGCCCAAGCTTCTGAAGCGCGTCAGCCAAGATTCAACTATGGTCCTGTCGTCTTTTAAATCCAAGCCAGGCTTTGCTTCTATTTTCGGAGGACCGAGTGTCCAGCCCGCCGATTGTAGTTAAAATCGGGGGTAGCACTCTAACTCACCGGGATACCAGCCTGAAGGACCTGGTTACCCTGCAAAAGCAGGGAGCCCGGGTCGTGGTGGTGCACGGCGGCGGCAATGTCATATCTCAATGGATGCGGCGGCAGGGGATACCACCGCGGTTCGTTGATGGACTACGGGTAACCGACGCAGACAGCCTGGATATCGTGGTGGCGGTACTTACCGGACTGATCAACAAGGAGCTGGTTTCTGAGATACACAGCTTGGGCGGTCGGGCAATGGGGTTCAGCGGCATTGACGGCGGCTTGCTGGAGGCTTACATCGCCAGGCCCGAGTTGGGATATGTGGGGGAGGTTACGCGGGTAGACCCGGAGCCGATTATGGCCATTTTGGATTCCGGTTTCATCCCGATGATGGCGCCGCTGGCGTTTCATCGCCTGGACGGATCCGAGCATGCCGGGGGTGCGCTAAACATCAACGGCGACACCGTGGCTGGGGAGGTGGCCCGAGCTTTGGGTGCCGAACGGCTGGTCTTTCTGACCGACGTGGCGGGAGTGATGGATGGCAATGGCAGAGTTGTGCCAAGACTAGACCGGCGCCGGGCGGGCAACCTGCTGCGCTCCGGCGTGGTACGGGGGGGAATGATTCCCAAACTGGACGCCTGCCTGCGGGCTTTAGAGACCTCCCCTTACGCCGACATCATTGATGGCCGGGAGCCGAACGCGTTGCTGGATTGTCTCCTGGGGCGAGCCACCGGCACCCGCATCATTAGAGGCGCGCGGGGAGGCGCGTCTCCGGGTCATATTCCCCCTTGACCTCAATTACTGAGCCTTGAATATATAGCTAAACTCAGTTCGAGAAGCCACCATTTGGGGAAATCCCCCTATATCCCCCTTTTTGAAAGGGGGACTGAGGGGGATTTGGATATCCCAAGTTTAGTAATTTCTTCAGGGATCATTAAATTACCATGAGCTACGATCTCACCAATGACGCAGACGGAGTGCCGGGGCCCAGTCTCCCCGGCATTTCGGCCCGCCACCTGCGCCAATTTACTCGGTGGGCTCTGTTTTTGATCGGCCTGATCCTTCTGTTACTTTTGCTGCACTGGCTGGTAGGCCTTTTTACCGACCTGCTTTGGTTCGGGCATTTGGGACGCCTGGACGTTTTCAGCAAGATTATTTGGTACCGGATAACCCTCTTTCTAATTGGCACTCTGCTAGCGACCGGGGTCCTCTTCTGGAACCTGCACCTGGCCCTACAGCATTCCCGCGGCACCATCCTCCTCTCCCAGCCGCCGGACGCCATTCGACTGCTGGTGGCTGGGGCGGCGGTCCTTTTAGCTCTGACCCTGATCATCGCGGGGCCGGCGTTCGGGGCAGCGGCGGCGGCCCGTTGGGAGGTTTTTCTGCTCCTGTCTAACCGCGTCTCCTTCGGGTTCACCGATCCCCAGTTTGGGTTGGATGCGTCCTTCTACGTAGTTACCCTGGGGGTATTGAACTTCGCCCAGGGCTGGCTCCTGGGCTTGAGCGTAACCGCGATAGCAGTGTCCCTTGCCTGCTACGCTACGGTCTTCAGCATCCGCGGGGTAGCACTGGTAATCACCCCTCGGATGTTCCATCATATTGCCGCTCTAGGCGTTTTCCTGATGCTGGTTATCGCAGCCAACCACTTGCTGGACATTTACGAACTGGTACTTTCTGAGGGTGGAGTGGTCTTTGGGGCCACCTATACCGATACCCATGCCCGCCTCCCATTGAATGGGTTTTTAGCAGGCGTAGCAGTTCTAGCCGCCGCCGGCTTCTGGCTTAGTACCCGGTATGCGGGGCTGCGGCTGATGATCGGCGCCTTCAGTCTTTGGGCCATCCTGGCGCTGGTCACCGGAGTGGCTTTTCCGGCTCTATTTCAAAGATTCGAAGTAGACCCAGACCAATTTACTCGGGAGCGGCTTTACATACTCCGGAACTTGAATGCTACGAGGGCAGCCTACCAGCTGGACCAGGTGCAACAAATCGACTACCCGGCAACCGGCGTTCTGGACCGGCGAGCAATCCAGGAAAATCGACCCACGCTGGATAACATTCGAATCTGGGACCAGCAACCCATGCGGGATGCCTACAATCAGCTTCAGTTCATGGAGCTTTACTATTCCTTCCTCAACGTGGACTCGGACCGCTACGTCGTGGACGGACGGCTGCGACAGGTGCTGATCTCCGCCCGGGAGTTGGACGCCGACAACCTCCCCGCCGACGCCCGAAACTGGGTCAACCAGCGGCTTCAATACACCCACGGTTACGGAGTGGCGATGAGTCCGGCGACGGGATTTACTCCAGGGGAAGGGCGTCCCGAGTTCTTTCTGCGGGACATACCGATTCAAGGCCGGCTGCCCGTTTCGCGCCCGGAGCTGTACTACGGAGAGGCGGCTGGGAATTTCGCCATAGTCAACAGCAATATGGCTGAGGTCAACCCGGACCCGGAATTTCAACGCTACGACGGCACCGGCGGGATACGGTTGAGTTCTCTGCCTCGCCGAATCGCTTACGCCTGGCGATTTGCGGACATCAACATCCTCCTCAGCGAACTGATCACCCGGGATAGCCGTATTCAATATCGACGTTCCATTCAGGATCGGGTCTCCGCCCTCGCGCCTTTCCTCAAGTTGGACGCTGATCCCTATCCGGTAGTGGATGACAGCGGGAAGCTATGGTGGATTCTGGACGCCTATACCACCACCCGTCGATACCCCTACTCCACTCCTGCCAACGACGAGTTCAATTACATTCGGAACAGTGTTAAAGTGACGGTGGACGCCTATAACGGCGCGGTTAATTTCTATGCCATAGACCAGACCGACCCATTGCTGCGGATGTATCATCGGGCGTTTCCTCGGCTGTTTCAGGATCTGTCCGCCATGCCGCCAACGCTGAGAGAGCACATACGCTACCCCGTGGGTTTGTTCACCGCGCAGGCGCGCATGTTCCTTCGTTATCATGTCACCGACCCCCAGGTGTTCTTCAACCAGGCGGAGCAATGGGACATTCCCTTGGAAACCCGTATCGGCAAAACCGGCATAGGGCTTAAAGCGTCTTACCTGGTGCTGCGCTTACCGAAGGAAGAGAAGGAGGAATTCGTCCTGCTACTCCCCTTCACTCCCGCTGGGAACAAGAAGAACCTGGTGGGCTGGCTGATCGCTCGCAACGATGGGCCCAATTATGGGGAGCTACTCAGTTTCCAGCTGCCCAAGGACCGGCAGGTTGACGGACCTGCCCAAGTGGAGGCGCGTATTGAGAACGACCAGCTGGTTTCTCAGCAATTCACCCTTTGGGATGGTTCCGGCTCCCAGATCATCCGGGGACAGTTGCTGGTAATCCCCATAGCGGATACCATACTGTATGCGGAACCCCTCTACCTGCAATCGGAGGTGTTGGCCTTTCCCGAGCTGAAGAAGGTCATCCTGGCCGACGATAGCAGGCTGGTGATGGCCGATACCATCGATGAGGCCCTGGCCCTGCTGATCGGCACCGGCTCCCCCGGATTGTTGGCCGGCGCTGATTCGGGACCTTATGATTCGGAATCCGGAGAAGCCCTGGATTTGGGGGAAGTGCAAGAGGCGATCGACCAACTCAAGGAAGCCCTGGGCACCCTGGAACAATCTCTGGAAAATCTACGCCAGCCCTAGGGAGGTAGCTGACCATGACCAAGAGCGAAGAGTGGATCTCTATTGAGCAGAAGTATTACGCTCAAACGGTGCGACGGCAGCCCGTGGTTCTGGTACGCGGCCAGGGCACCCGAGTCTGGGACGCCGACGGCAAGGAGTATCTGGACTTCGTGGCGGGTTGGGCCGTGAACAACCTGGGGCACTCTCATCCGGTAATAACCCAGGCCATTGTGGAGCAAGCCGGCACGCTGCTGCAAACCTCCAATCAGTTTTACACCGTGCCCCAGCTGATGCTGGCGGAGCTGCTGATCGATAATAGCTGCCTGGACCGGGTTTTCTTTGGAAACAGCGGAGCCGAAGCCAATGAAGGAGCGCTGAAGCTGGCCCGGCGCTACGGTAAGCTGAATCGGGATGGCGCTTACGAGGTCATCACCGCCTTCAACTCCTTCCACGGCCGGACCATGGCCACCGTGGCCGCCACCGGCCAGCCCCAAATGCAGGAGGCCTTCCAGCCCCTGCTGCCCGGTTTTGTCCATGTGGACTTTAACGACGTGGAAGCAATAATGAACGCCACCACCGACAAGACGGCGGCGGTGATGTTGGAGCCGGTGCAAGGGGAGGGCGGCGTCAATATTCCCGACGACGACTACCTGCGGCGGGTTAGGGAGTGGTGCGACCGCAGCGGCCTACTGCTGATTCTGGACGAGATACAGACCGGCATGGGCCGCCTGGGCAGTCTCTTTGGCTACCAGGAGTACGGGGTGGAGCCGGACGTGATTACTCTGGCTAAGGGCCTGGGTTATGGGGTTCCTATCGGCGCCTTCCTGTCCAAAGAGGCGGCCATGGCCCTGGTCCCCGGCGACCACGGCTCAACCTTTGGCGGCAACGCCCTGACCACCGCGGCGGCGTACGCCGGAACCAAGTTCCTCATCGACAATGACATTCCGGCCCAGGTCAAAATCCTGGAAACTCACCTGCTGGACCGGCT
>JADFQT010000027.1 GCA_022561675.1 Chloroflexota bacterium | reverse complement strand
AATCACCCTTGTGGACCGCCCGGGTCGCATTGAGGACCTCTCCAGGAAGGGAGTCTTTCAGCAGGCAACCTCGGGTCCCGGCATCGCCGCCGCTATCCTGGACCGGCTGCTGCATCACAGCCACCTGCTCATATGCTCTAGATTTTTACGCCCTGGGGGTTGGTTTCCTTCAATCTGCACCCTTTCATTGGCCAGAACCTCCTTCGGGAGGGATCGACCACAGCCGACGGAGCTAAAAGCCTCCATATCAATGGATGGCCGCACCGTGGCTGGAAAATGCGGGGAGCATTAACCCAGAACGGGAACCACTGATGGTGTTTCCTGCCTCTAATGGTCTACGCGGTGAATATGTCGAGCGGCAGGAAGGCCGAAACAACAAAGTTGGGAACGTCGACCATCTCGCTTATTTTAAGGTCAACCGCCACACTGCAAATACAGTAGGCCTGCTCCCTGGACCAACCCCGCTCCATAATTAACTGGATCATGTTTAGCAGGGCATGTCGGGCAGCGAGGGTGGCGTTCTCCGACTCGTTGGTGCCATCCTCTGTGATACACATGCCGGTGGCTGCCAGAAACCTCTTGGGAGCCGCCATCTCTGGGGTGGTGAAATAGTCGTCTCTTTCGAATATGGGGAACCCTATGTTGCGACGTGTAGCCTCTCCTTTGCGGACCTCAAAGCTTACGTGCAGGGTGCAGTCCATTTCAATGGCGGTGCCGCAGCATTCCGAGTCTCCCTGGGCGAAGTGGGCGTCCCCAGCGGAGAAGAGAGCGCCCTCGGTAAAAACTGGTAAAAGTAGTCTGGTGCCCGCAGTTAGTTGCTTGATATCCAGGTTGCCGCCGTGCTCGCGGGGAGGAATGGTGCGCAGCCCTTCGGATGCCAAAGGTTCATAGGAGGGCACGGCGTCCCTCGGCTCCGGACCCAGCACCATGCCGCCCCGCAAGCGTAGCTCCTCCTCTCGCAGCAGGATTTCCTGTCGCAGCTTTCGAGATGGAGCCACGCCGATGGTTCCCATGAAGGGTGCTCCTGGAACCCGCACCCCCGGAAGGTCGGCGGACTCGGCATACCCGTCGCTGATGTTCCAGTGGACCAGGTACGGCTCGAGGAACAGGTCCCGCAGGAAGCCGAAGCCGGGGATAATGCTGGTGAACCCCCAGGACGCCGGCTCGATATTCAGGATGTTTACTTCCAGCAGGTCTCCTGGCTGTGCCCCCTCCACATACACCGGCCCGGTCAATGGGTGGACCACATTCAGGTTTACGTTCCTTAGATCGTCGGCAATGGAGGTCGGGGAAATCTCGCCGTCGAAGGCGTTCCTCGTCTGCAGCACCACCTCCTCGCCGGGTTCGGCCCTCGCCGCGGGCGGTATATCCGGGTGCCACCGGTTGTGTCCCTTTTCCGGCTCGTCGCCGCAACGTTTGCTGTAGTCCAACTCGATTATCTTCACTTGTAACCCCCTGTTGAAGCCGTCGCGAATCTATGTCGCAAGTTCCCCCTGTCTTTCCGCAGCGGTTGGTTACCTGCCGCAATGGGCGGTCTCTTCGACCTCCGCTGAGTCAGTGCTGGCTGTCTTAAAGGACTTTGCCAGGCCATCTGGAGGCCGAAGGGCAGAAATCTGCCTTACCTCCGGCTTTCTCACGAGGCGGCTTGGTAAGGCTTACGCCGGCAAGTCCCAGCCAATCCATTTGCAGAAGGCCTGCCCCATAATCAGCTCCTTGTCGCTTTCCGATAACCAGGGCAGTTCCTCGGTAAACAGGGTTACGCACTGGTGCCAGGAACATGGCATGCGGGTGATATCGGTGCCCCAGAACATGCGCTGAGGCCCGAAGGCATCGTATATCCGGTGGAGATGATCGTGGATGTTGGCGAAGGGATAAGGCCCGCTGGAGTAGCTGGGCGCTCCGGTGGCCTTACAGCCTACGTTGGGATACTTGGCCAGGTCCAGTAGGTCGGGCAGACTGGCCCATGCTGCGTCATCGGTTGTGCCGCCTGGCCTTCCCATATGATCGACTATCAGCCGCAGCCCAGGGTACTGTTCCGCAATCTGTCCGACTACCGGCAGGAAGTTGGCCGCCGCCAGCCCCACCGGCAACCCCGCAGCATCAGCGGCGGGCCACAGCCAGTCCATAGTCCCATCGGTTGGCCAGGTCTGCTGATGGGGTTGCAGGAAAGAGAACCTGAGTCCCAACATCCCAGGCTGCTGTTTCCATCCCGCGACGAGCTCCCGGCTCTCCGGACGGTCCAGAGGGAAGTTGCCCAATATCGACAACCGGTTGGGGTGCTGGCGTGCCGCCTCGATGGCCAGTTGGTTGGAATTGGGGTCCCACCCTGGCGGGTGGATCACCGCGGAATCGACGCCAGCTTCGTCCATTTCCTTCAGCAGGTCATCCGCAGTGAATGAGGTTATCTGCCGGTGGGCGGGATTGGTGGGCAGACCGGTCCCCCAAATATGGACCTGAGCGTCAACAATCAGCATGGCGTTCTCCTTTTGGCATTTCTATCGCAATCTTCCTAACTGGCACGGCACGGCCTCGGGTGGCCGGGCGACGGCCTCCCTGGGGCACCACCTGTCAAGACCCGGATAGGGATTGGCTTGACCCGGTGGTTGTGCGGCGATTGTAACACCGGAGCCTTGCCGGCAGTGTGGTAACGGCAATTTCTCCAGATCCACCGCCATGGGACCCTCATCGTCAGGTGCGGCACTGGGACGGTGAGGGTTAAGCCCACCAATCTAGGAGTTGGGGGTCCGTTTAATTGACGCTATAGCTCGTGCCTCATATACTCGCCCTGCCTCCCGAGGTAATTCCGGATTGGACCAGCGGCGGGAGGCTGACCTACTTATTGCAAGCTAGCTGGTGTAAAAGGAGGCGGAAATGACCGTATTAGTATTGGGCGCGTGCGGCTTTATCGGACCACGGGTTATTCGGAAGCTGGTGGAGCGGGACCAGCAGGTAGTAGCTTTGGACATCAACCCCGGGGCTGCCTCCTTTGTCGAAATGAAGGATCAGGTGGAGGTCGTTCGAGGCGATGTCACCCAGTTCGATGATGTGGTCAAGGCCGTTATCGAGTACCGGCCCGACCGTATCATTAACCTGGCATATCTTCTGGGTGGGGGCGAGGACAGGCCGAACTACACCATGCGGTTGAATGTCTTGGGCATGGACAACTGCTTTGAGGCGGCCAGGCTCTGCGGAGTCAAGCGGGTTGTATACGCCAGCTCTATCGCGGTAAGCGGCCCGCAGAAGCACTTTGGTGACCAGCCTATCGACGAAGACGCTCCAACCTATGGCACCAGCCAGTACGCCGTTCACAAGATCTTCAACGAGTTTCAGGCCAAGCAGTACATCCAGAACTACGGCATGTCCATCACCGGAATTCGGCCGGCTAACGTCACCGGTCCGGACAAAGTCCGTGGCTCAACCGATCACGTGCGGTGCATCACCCTTCCCGCCCGGGGAGAGCCGGTCAGTTTTCCCCACAAATCCCTGATGCGGCTGCCGATCCACGTAGAGGACATAGCGGAGGCCTTTGTCCGGGTCCTCCTGGTCGACTCCACCCAACATCCGGTTTACAACTCCGGTGGCACACCCATCAGCCTGGGCGCCCTGGCGGACCTGGTCGGGGAGTTCCTACCCAACGCGCAGATAGCTTTCGATAGCGACGGCGGCCTGGAAGAGTCGTCCAATTACCTGGTGGACAACAGCCGCCTGCTGGATGAGTTTGAGCTGGAGTATGCTCCCTTTCGTCAGCGGGTGCTGGAGATCATCAATGAGGTGCGCCAGGATGCCGGCCTCCCGACGATAGGGGAGCGGCGCTGATGGCGTAGGGAGAAGGCCGCAAGCAGACTTTGATGGGGGAGCCAGCAGGGCAAGTTTGGAGGACTACGCAAACAAGTAGGAGCCAGTCAGGTTCGTGCGGCGTAACGGCATCCTTCAGGTCACCTTCCACTCCGGTGGAGGAAGCTTGAAGTGGGGTGGGCCGGCCCGCCCGGTGATGAACCTGGGTGATAATGCGAGGACTTGGGCTTGTTTCTCCGTAACGGCGCATTAGTTGGTTGCTTAGGTGGACGCGGTTACTTGGCGAAAGGCGTGGTCCAGAATCTCGGCGGCCAAGTCCATTTGGTCCTCGGTGGTGGTGAAGGGCGGCACGAACCGGAACACCGACCCCCGGCGACGCAGGCTGAAGATCAGGCCGTTGTCCATGCAAGTCCGACCGATTTCTTGCCCCTTCCGGAAGGCGGGCTCCTTGGTTGACTTGTCTTCCACCAGCTCAATGCCTTGCAACAGGCCTCGTCCACGTATGTCGCCGATGAGGCTGTACCGCCGGGCCAGAATCTCCAAATGCTGCCTCCAGTATTCGCCGAGCCTCTTGGCCACGTCCACCAGGACTTCTTCCAAGATGATATCTATGCTGGCGATGGCGGAGTTGCAGGGCAGGGGGTCATTGGAGTGAGAGTGCCCCACCACCAAGCCTGTCTCCGCGACCCTCTCTTCAATCTCATCTGTTGTAACGGCGGCGCTGATGGCAATTCCGCCACCGAAGTGTTTGGACACGGTGAAAATGTCGGGGACCACTCCCTCTTGCTGGAAAGCCCACATGGTGCCCAGCTTGGCTAGCCCGGTCTGGGCCTCATCCACAATCAGCAATGCGCCCCGCTGCTCGCACTTTTTCTTCAGCTCTTGGAGCCAGCCCTCCGGCAGGTCGATGACGCCTCCCGCACTGAAAAGCGGCTCGGTAATCACAGCGGCTAACTGGCCCGCAGCCTGGGCGTCCAGCAAATCGAAGCTGGAGTTTAGGCAGGTATAGTCGCAGGCCGGGCGCTCCCGGCAGAAGGTGCAGCGGTACTGGTAGGGTGCAAACATGGGGTAGTTGCCCGGGGCATAGGGACCATATCCCTCATGCCAGCCGGAAAAGGTAACAGCTCGGGTGGAGTCGTTCATGCCGTGGAAGCTGACCATGGGGCTGGCGACCTCGTAACCGCCGGTGTAGCGTTTGGCGATGGCCATGGCGGCCTCGTTGGCGTCACTGCCCGAGGTTAGAAACATGCTGCGGTTCATGCCCGGGGGCGAGATTTCGGCCATACGGCTGGCCAAGATTATCTCCCGGTCGTTGAAGATGCTCATGTGGCTGTGGATGATAGTCTCGCAGCTTTCTTGGAGGGCCTGGACAATGCGCGGGTGGTTGTGCCCCAGGGCGGCACACATTTGGCCCGAGTTGAAATCCAGGTACTCTTTGCCGTTGACGTCCCGGACCACGGAGCCCCTACCCCACACCATGACCGGGCCGGAGACTGCGTTCCGGTCCATGCGGCTGCGGAAGCTGAATTTCCGCGCCAAGTCCAACAGTTCTTCTTCGCTAATTTGGTCGGCCATGGGTCGCACCTCGCTCATTTGGGCTAAGTTTGCCACCGGGGCATAGAGACACGGGGAGTCTTGCCCAGGATTTCTTATTTCGGATGGCGTCAGGCTTCGAGCATAGCCCAACGATATGGCGACATCATAGACTGGTCCTTCGATGCCAGTCCACCACAGTCAGGCTCTCCCTCCGATCACCTGGTGCGTCAGCCGCGGACGGACGAGTGGCGGCGACGCACCAGGTGATCGGAGGGAGAGCATGAGGAGAGTGGATCTACTCAACCCTGTGGTGAAGGAGGGGTCATCGCCAGCATTATCATTTGCAAGATTTACAGCGGCCCCCGACTCACGGCCTTTCCTTGCCCCAGTTATTACCTTCTGGTATTGTGGCGGCACCAAGGATAATGTATGAGTAGAGACCCCCTGGCAGATGACCACCTAATCCCGCCCTATCGGGTGCTGGACCTGACGGACGAGAGCGGGGTCTTCTGCACCAAGCTGCTGGCCGATTACGGGGCCGACGTTGTTAGAATCGAAGCTCCCGGCGGAGACCCCCTGCGGGCTAAGGGCCCCTTCCCCAACGATGCCCCTCATCCCGAAAAGAGCCTTTCCTTCCTCTTTTACAACACCAACAAGCGGTCCATCACCCTTAATCTGGAGACCGAGGAGGGCCAGTCCCTCTTTCGGCGGTTAGTCAAGAAGGCCGATTCGGTGGTAGAAAGTCTCCCGGTGGGCTACCTGAAGGGCCTGGGCCTGGACTATGACGCCTTGCACCAAATCAACCCGCAGCTGGTAATGGCCTCAATTACTCCCTTCGGGCAGACCGGCGTGTGGAGTAAGTACAAGTCCTCCGACCTGATCGCCATGGCCGCCAGCGGATACATGCAGATTACCGGCGAACCAGATGAACCGCCGGTACGCCAAGGGAACTCGCAGTCAGTATACCCTGGCGCTCAATACGCCTCGGTGGCCATTTTAGCCGCCCTCTACTACCGGGACCTCAAAGGTGGGGAAGGCCAATACATCGATGTCTCCCTTCACGAGGCTTTGATCACCTATTACACCGACGCCCATCCGGCCCTTGCCTGGAAGCAGATGGGGCAAAACGTCACCCGTGTCGGCACCACTTCGACCTTGGTGATCCCGCTGGGGGCATACCCCTGCCGGGATGGCTGGATATCGGCGGGCATCATTACGCCCCGGGAGTGGGATACCCTGGCCCAATGGATTTACGAGGTGACCGGCAACGCTGAAATACTCAACGAGGAGTATCGAGGGGGCAACCAAGACCGGGCACCCCACAACGACATCATCACGGCCTTGTTTATGGACTTCACCTCTAGATTTACATCAGAGGAGCTGTTCCATCAGGGCCAGGAACGCAACCTGGTGTTCCTTCCGGTGAACGACGTGTCTGACTTATTGCTAGACTCCCAGCTGGAGGCGAGTCATTTCTGGAGCGAGCTGGATCATCCGGAGGTCGGGCCGTTGAAGTATCCCTTGGGCATCTTCTTCAGCGAGGAGATATCCCCCGGTTATGCCCCCGCGCCCCGGCTGGGTCAAGACAACCGGGTAATCTATCGGGATGAATTAGGTCTGACCGAGCAGGACCTGGTCCGGCTGCGGGCCAACGGGGATATCTAGCGCTCAGCAATTATCTCAAAATGTCACTCCGAGAACATGGTCCTGGCGCCGTAGGCTGTGATGCAACTGTAATACTGATTCATGAGGTTTTACGGACCTAGAATTTAGATTCCTCAGTCGCTTCGCTCCCTCGGAAAGACATGGGTCGTTTGAGATTTGGCTAAGTGCGGTGTCAGGCAGAAAACAATTGACAGTTGGCACGGCCGTACACTGGCATTCCAGGTCCAGGACGATCCGATTAGGGACAGCAGGCACTAACGCTGAGGAGGAGCACAATGTCCGACAAGGCGCTGGCAGGTGTGCGGGTGGTAGAGTTCGGCCCCTACGTGGCCCTGCCTCTGACCGGCCGCATCTTGGCATCCCTCGGGGCCGAGGTCATTAAAGTGGAGACCAACAAAGTGCTGGACGAGATGGCCTTCATACCCGCCTGGTCACGAGGCGCCGGACAGCCCGACTATCAACGCCACAAAAAACGAATAACCCTAGATGTCCGAACCCCTCAAGGCCGGGACATCTTTATGGAGTTGATCAAGGTCAGTGACGTGTTTACGACCAATTTCCGCCGCAATATTCTGGCGCGTTGGGGAATCGACTTTCCAGAGGTTCGGCAGGTCAGGCCGGACATTATTATCATGTGGCAGACCGGCCTGGGGGGTCACGGGCCCTATTACACCTACAAGTCCTACGGCATTCTGGTGCAGCATATGTGCGGAGTGTCCATGATGACCGGAGCGCCGGGTGCTCCGCCCGCGGCGGTGAACACCTCCTACTCCGACTACCATACCGGAGTGTTCCAGCCCGCGGCCATTATCGGAGCCCTGCTCCGGCGGCAGCGTACCGGCAAGCCCGCCACCCTGGAATCTTCCATTTTCACATCCGGGGCCGTTACCGCCGGTCCGGCCCTGTTGGACTACCAAGTTAACCAAAGGTTACCGGAACGCCGGGGCAACCGGGATCCCCACGCCGCACCCCACGGTGTATATCCCTGTAAGGGAGAGGACCGGTACTGCGCCATCGCCGTGTTCAACGAGGAGGAGTGGCGCGCTTTTTGCCGGGTGCTGGGCAACCAGGATTGGAGTGAGGATTCCAAGTTCGCCACCCTTGCGTGTCGTCTGCACCATCAGGACAGGCTGGATGACCTGATCGGCCAGTGGACCAGCCAAAGGACCGCGGAAGCGGTGATGGAGCAGCTACAGGAAGCTGGAGTAGCGGCCAGCGTCGTGTCGCAGGGTCAGGACCTGTACGATAGCGAACACCTGAAGTCCCGGGAATTCTATCGGGAGACCAAATACTACGCCGCTGAACGGGGCAAATCGGCCTCGGAATGGGAGGAGGGCTCCAGCCTATCCTGGAGCATGCCGGCACACCTGTCGGCCACGCCGATGGAATTCGGCGATTACAGCAATATCGGAGAAGACAACCCCTACGTGTTCGGGCAGCTGCTGGGCCTGCCTAACGACCAGCTGGCAGGGCTGGTGGCTGATGGAGTGGTGTATTGAGGCCAGGAGAGGTCTCCGCGACACGGCTCAAGCGATTATTGCGAGTCTCAAAAATGGCTGATTAGGGGCAACAACGTTTGACTGCCATTTCCCCTGACCCTAGAATGCCCGTATTAAATAATCGACAACTGACCGAAGGGTTCTTGGTTCCATTTTTGATGAGGCGGAGCATCGACTGCGCCGGAGATTCGCTGCATTGGTTCACTGAGAACCTCGGTGGCACAGCCTAAGCCAAAGCCAAGGTGGGGTCTACATGGAGCGCAATGCCGACTCTGCGGGTTCCACTTTGGTATTTGTATAGGATACCCGGCTGACGGCGTTGTCCCGCTGGTAGCTCTGGAGGCAAACGATGGTCCCACCACTAGACCGCATTAGGGTCCTGCAACGGGAGGCGGAGGAGTTAAAGGAATACCTGTCCGGCCTGCCCGCCGCAGCATGGTCACACCCCTCAGCCTGCCAGCGCTGGACGGTGGCGGATGTGTTGTCCCACCTGGGCAGTCAAGGATTTGCCCGCAGCATAACCCGGGGTCTGGCGGGAGACATTTCCCCTCCCGAAGGCCAGCCGCCGGTGGCAGAGCACAACGAAGATGACTTCGCCGAAAGAATTGCCCAGCGGGCTATTGCTACCCGCCAGCAACAGGGAGACGGGCTGCTGGACTGGTTCAATAGCAACCTGGACGAGTCGGTGCAGGTGTTCGAGCGCGTCGGTCTGGATAGCTGGGACACGCTTTGCTACTGGCCGCCAGGCCCCGAGCCGATCAGCACCCTGCTGGACATGCGCATAGCCGAGCTGACCGTGCACGCCTGGGACGTGCGCTCGGTGCTGGAGCCGGACTATCACCTGTCCGACGGCAGCATAGGGGCGCTGATAGACACGGTGCCCCGGGCGGTGCGCCGGGCCTTCCGGCCGGAACCGGACCTGGAGTCGCCCATCCGCTACCGATTCTCGGTTTCCTCGCCGGTTGGCACGAATGTGGACATTGTGGCGACCCGAGAGGGCACCCGCCTAGAGCCAGCCGATGCCTGCGAAGCGGACGTGACATTCCGCTGCGACGGCGAGACTTACATGCTGGTGATGTATGGGCGGGTCAGCCCCGATGCGGCCCTGGCCGACGGCCGCTTGACCTTCGAAGGTAACGCCGGGTTGGCGGCCCGGTTCGGGCAACATTTCAAGGGCGGCTAAAATTCTCAGTGGTATGCAGGCCAATAACGCTGCCCAGTACGCCGTTCGTTGAAAGCCCTCCAGGTTTCCTGGAATTAGCGGTATGACCCTGGCTAGAAGGATTTACTCTGGTATCAAAACCATTGGTCCTTATCCACCACATTCACCAGAGGCCTGCCCTCATTGAACCGGATGCAGTTGTCTATGAACAACTTGGTGCGCCGGTCTTCCAAGTAGGGGCCTCTTCCAGCTACGTGAGGTGTAATCAAGACACCGGGTGTATCCCAGAGCGGGTGGTCGGTAGGCAAAGGCTCGGTTTGGAACACGTCCAGTCCTGCTCCCGCTAACTGCCCTTGTTGTAAGGCTTCCACCAGGTCGTCCAGTATCACGGTGGCTCCTCTTCCTATGTTGATCAAGAATGCACTGGACTTCATGCGCCGAAACTGATTAATCCCAAACATACCTTGGGTCTGAGGGGTCTCAGGGACGGTGACGACGACGAAGTCTCCTCTTGGAAGCAGGTCGCTCAGGGCTTCCGGCCGGTGCAACTCGCTAACACCGGTGGGTGGTTTGTCAACTCGAGGGTCTACCGCAATGACAGTCATGCCGAACTCGGCGCACAGACGGGCCGCTTCTCCACCGATGCCCCCGACGCCTACGATCACCACCGTGGCGTCCGGCAGATGGATTGTCTCGTACCCCGGACTCCATTGCCGCTTCAGTTGTCGAGGGATATAAACGTGTAACCCCCTAGCAAAGGCCAAAATGAACGACATGATATGGGCGCTGATGTGATCGTTGTAAATCTCCCGAGTGTTGGTCACCACCACGTCGTTATCTATCAAGGCCTGGTGGTAATAGCCGGCCTTTGGACCAGCCTGAGGACAGGCAATCCATTTCAGGTTTCTGGCCCTTTCAAAGAGTTCAGGCGCTATGTTCCCGAAGGCAGCGTCAACCTCGCCGATGACCTCCATGGCCTCTCCAACTGACTTGGATAGGTGCACAACTATGTCCGGTATAGTATCCCTTAGCTTCTCTGGCCAGGTGTCAACGTATGCGGTTTCTCCCTGTTCGGATGGGTTCAGTATCAGCAGCTTAAACCCCATAGCTTCAGTCCTCTCGGGTAGACCAGTTTGTGGACAAGTTAGGTCGGGCTAATTTTAGCCTCAACATAGAACGAAGTCACCTCAAGGAGGGCATAAGAATCAGGGGCGAGCAACCTGAAGCCATCAAAAAGCTCATGTCTTGGTGCCCCGCCGGGAAGCCGAGCAGCTCCATATGGTATTCTCGGGTGGAGTCATTGCCCAGTTGGCATTTGAACATAACCGTGCCTATGGCTTTGCCCGAAAGTGGCGTTTAAACTTTCACAACCAGGTGATGGCTGATGTGACACCGCCAGGGTTTAACCTCGGTAGATGGTAATATCACATTCTGGGGCTGGCCTTAATTCGAAAGGATGGAAGGTTCCGAATTTTGGCTTACGCAGAATTGCCTCTGGTAGCACCGGCCAGCCCCACGTAGTCGGTGGCAGCGACGATGTGTGAAGTGGCATCGACGAGGCAACCGCCCAAGGTCTTTCTTTGGGGAGTAGACTACCAAGGACCTGAGCGGTTAGAGGGTTTTTAAGCACCCGCATAGAGAAATTATCCCAGCCCACCCTTTCAGCTAACATAATGGAAACAGGGAGAACAAGATGCCGGAACATAAACGCTATAACAAAGTCATAGACCTGCTGGAGCAGGGCAAAACCGTGTTCGCCTCCGGTCTCGTCTGGAATGGAAATTTGGATGACTTGACCTTTGTCGCCGATTCAGACTACGACATGGTGATGATAGAAATGGAACATGAAGGGCTTAGCTTCAACAACCTTCGAGTTTCCCTTCAGTTTCTGCTGAACCGCCAACGCATTGCCGCGAAGGGAAATTTGCAGCCCGATGTGGTCCCCCTCGTACGGATACCGCCCAACTCCCGGGAACGCAATCAGTGGATTATCAAACAGGCGCTGGACACTGGTGTGTACGGTCTGGTGCTGCCCCATTTGAACACTGTAGACGAGGCGCAAGCAGCGGTGATAGCGGCCCGGTATCCCCAGGTTACCGGAGCAGCGGATTTCGAACCGGTGGGGCAGAGGGGTTGGTGGCAGCGCATCGCGCCGAGGTATTGGGGCCTGAGTGCCCAGGAGTATTACGATGCAGCGGACCTGTGGCCCTTGGACCCCGATGGGAACCTCCTGCTTATGGGCATTGTTGAGGAACCGGAGGGGGTCAGCAACCTAAGGGACATTCTGCGTCAGGTGAGGGGTATTGGCGCTATTTGGGCCGGGCCGGGTGACATGTCGGTTGCCATGGGGCTGCGGGGTAATGCCGGCCATCCGGAGGTCCAGGCAAATCTGCTCCGCATTTTGGAAACCTGTCAGGAGTTCGATGTCCCCTGTGCCACTGGAGCCAACACGCCAGAGCAGGTGGCGATGCGGATGGAACAGGGGTTTCGGATCATCATTACCGCACCGGACAAATCTACCCCTGGCCTGAACGAGGGCCGTCGGCTGGCGGGCAGATGAAACCGAGGCGTCTCTCAGCGCTTTACGTACCAATCACACCAACATTTTTATACAATAGCTTTGCAAAACCTGGACTGATGGAGGTCACATGATTATTCGCCTATATACCGGTGAGGATGGTCAAGCCCACTTCGAGGACCTGAATATGCCGGCCGGAGAGGCCGAAACCGTCGCCCTTAAGTCCGGCGAGGCCATGACCTTCCTCAGTTTCCCGGATGGGACTTTCAGCGATTGGCACACAGGTCCCCAGCGGCAGTACGTTATCGTCCTTTCCGGTCAAATGGAGATCGGAATCGGAGATGGGACCAAACGGATGTTGAACCCAGGGGACATTCTGCAGGTTGAAGACCTGACCGGACAGGGTCACACCACCCGCTCAGTGGGAAACAGGTCTTCAGTTAGCGTGCCGCTGGCGGATTAACGCTTCGAACAGCGCGGCTCATTCCCCTCGCTAAACGTTAGACGCTGTTGATTTGGTCAATCGGGTGCTCGAAACGCGAGGAGATCGCGATAGGTCAGCACCGCTCCGGGGCTTAGCTAATCCATGACACCCTGCCTAACTTGGGAAGAGCTTCTTCCCTACCTTTGTTATGGTGGGATGCTTTGTAGCGAAGCTTAATGCCCACTCTCTCCTGGTCCGAGGAGGACAACATGGCGACAGCAGTTGAAGGACATATCAGGGTTGGAACCTTAGACCAAGTTAAAGAGCGGGGATGCTCCGTGGTAACCGGAGGAGGACACACCCTCGCTGTGTTTTACCACGATGGCCAGGTGTACGCTCTTGATAACCGGTGTCCTCACATGGGATTCCCCCTGGACCGAGGCAGTATCCGAGATGGTATTTTGACCTGCCACTGGCATCATGCCCGATTCGACTTGTCCAGTGGTGGCACCTTCAATCTCTTCGCCGATGATGTCCGTTCCTTCCCAGTTAGCGTCATTGATGGTGAAGTGTGGGTAAACCCATCCCCGCCACCCAGGGACGAAACCACCCACTGGTCCACTCGTCTGGAAGATGGCCTGGAACATAACATACGTCTAATTATTGGCAAGGCAGTGCTGGGTCTCAACGCTACAGGAGCCGATTATCGATTGGCCTTGAAAATCGGTGCTCGCTTCGGAACCACCTACTCAGCATCGGGATGGGGACCCGCCATGAGCATCCTGACCTGCAGCGCTAATATGCTGCCCCATCTATCTGAGGAAGACCGAACCAAGGCGATGTACCAGGGACTGCTTCATGTCTCCAGGGAGTGTGCGGGCAAGCCACCCCGGTTCCTGGTGAACCCTCTGCCTACCCACGAGACCCGCCCGGAGGTGTTGAAGCAGTGGTTCCGAAGCTTTATCGATGTTCGGGACGAAGAAGGGGCCGAACGCTGTCTCAGCACCGCCATAGAACTGGGCCTACCCCAGAAGACCATAGCAGACATGGTCTTTGCCGCCGCCACCGATCACCTGTACCTGGATTCCGGCCACGTGGTGGACTATGCCAACAAGGCCTTTGAACTCCTGGATCATCTTGGTTGGCAGGAGGCAGGCCAAGTGCTGACCAGCCTGGTCCATGGGATGGCTCGAGCCAGACGCAGCCAGGAGTTGAACTCTTGGAGACATCCTGTAGATTTAGCCGCGCTGGTGTGGGCAGCCCGAGAAGAGCTCCCTGGTTTATACGACCAAGGGAGTTCTAAGAGCAACTGGAAGGATGAGGATCGCCTAGCTACGGTAATGCTGGGAGACGACCCGGTCGACATCTTGGAAAGCATTAAAGAAGCAATAAGGTCTGGCGCTACACCAGAGTCCCTGGGGTCGGCGGTTGCTTACGCCGCTTTCCTGCGGATGGCGCATTTTCACGTGTCCAACGAATTTAGAGACTGGGATACGGTCCACAACACCCTAACCGCTGCCAACGCCTTACATCAGGCACTAAAGCGAGCCCCTTCGGTGGAACTGCTTAGAGGGGTGTTTGACACAGCCATAAGTATTT
>JADFQT010000242.1 GCA_022561675.1 Chloroflexota bacterium | reverse complement strand
TGCCAGATGCAGCACCTGCGGCCTGTCCAGGGCCTGGCCAGCCTTTTCCACCACGGCGTCGATGCGGGCTTGCATCTTCCTGGTTAGGGATTCGGCGGCCTCCTCGGCGCCGGTGGCGCGACCGATCCGGCGGATGTCTTCCAACACGTCCGAGACGTACTGGGGGTCCAGCGAGATGACTTCCGGCTCTTTGGGTAGGTCCACACTTGCCTCGGCAACCTGCCGAGAGGAGATGGCTCAAACCTCGCAGATGGCCTGGGTCAGCAGCAGATCCGGCTCGGCCGCCCGCATCACCTCCTGGTTTATATCGTAGATTCCCAGCCCCTGCTCCAGCCTTTCAGAGATAACCTTGCTGATCTCGCCGCTGGTGGGCTCGGTGCCATCGAATACGCTGCGCACCACCCACGGCTTGGCTTTAGCAGCCATAGGGAAGTCGCATTCGTGGGTCACCCCATAAAGCTGGTCTTCCAGGCCGAGGGCATAGACTATTTCAGTGGCGCTGGGCAAGAAAGAGCATATCCTCATTGGTTTACTCCTGGGTTTACTCCTGACCTTGGTGGATGTCCTGAAAGAGCCCTGAGAGATTATTGTCGCCAAATCGCTGACCAGACGGCCGGCCTGGTTGCGGGGAGCCGAGAGGTTCATAATTATTGGACTGTTTTCGAGTCCACCGCTGTGGCCGCTTTTTTGCTATTACAACTCTTTACTACGAGATAATCCGCCTACCGGAATCTCTCCGGATAAAAGGTTGCGGTGACGGCGGTATTGGGGGTCGCCACGGCGACCGAGCCATACAAGGGTCAACGCTGCTTCCAGAGGTCGACCAGGTGTTGCCCCTGGTCATCGTCGACGCCCCACATCTGGAAATGAATTCGCACGTCGTCGTAGACCGTGATCTCTCCCGGTGCCTTCTCCGGATCTCTATACGATTCGGCGCTAACGTCCATCCAGTCCAGCAGAATGTGCTCCGCATCGGCGATCCCTTCCACCATGTTTACCGCGCAGGCCGTGATTCCCGAGAGGAATAGCTCCCCGGCCCCCACTTCATCTCCTCCGCTACCGTCGGCGACCCAGTGGTGATTGCGGGTGTTACAAATGGCCCGTCCTCGAGTTCCGGTGCTGTAGCTGCGAACCTGGTATGCCAGCGTGAGCTCTGCCATTTCCCTCTCCTGCTTTTCCCGATTTTGCCTGGAAGCTGCCCCAGACTAGCCAGCCACCCGGTAGGCGACGCACTCCACTATTTCGATCGCCAAAGGCTTTTGGGCCAAGCCGGTGGTGCCGATGACCGCCCGGCAGGGTTGGTTTGGAACGAATTCCCTATAAATCTCGTTCAGTAGCGGCCACTGATCCATATCTGTCAAGAACACCACCAGCGTTACCACCCGACTGAAGCTGGTTTGGGCCGCCGCTAAAGTGGTTTGCACATGACGGAAAGCAGCCCGGTATTGCTCCTTGGCGGATTGTCCCACCACCACTCCGTCAAAACCAGAGGAAGTGGTGCCCCGGCATAGCACCTTGATCGACCGCACCTTGAGCATTCTGGTCAAGTCCTCGTCAAAATAGTCGCTGTAAAGGCCGGTGCGGTAGGAAAGGTACTCTGTGGATTGGTGCCGCCCCTCCGCGATGATCAGGTCCAGCAACCCGTCCCGCTGCTCAAAAGGGAGGGATTGGGCACGCTCAATGGTCATGGCATCCAACTCAGACAGGCTTAGCTCTGCCATGACTGCTCCCTTCTTGGAAGTTGTGGGAGAAGCAATCGTTCCTGGTTAGACCAGCTCACCAGGAACAAAACCCGACCCGTTCGCCCTGAACCTGCCGAGGGGCGATTGTCCCGGTCTTGATTACTCCGGGCTTAAATGCTTTCCCGCATCTCTTGGGGAAATCTTTAGCGCCATCACCAGTCGGACCCGGACTGTCGCCAGTAATATTATCCGCCCTCGCTGACTCGCGCAAGTTTTCTGATTGAGTCTGCGACCAAATAGTCCATGACCAGGTCAGTTTGGGGAACCTGGGAACTCACCCCTTTGCTAGGGATCGGGTTTCTGGAACCGCGGAAAAAATTGCTTCCTCAATCTCAAGAATTGTGCTATGCTCAGGCCGATACCAGCTACCTTGGTCCTTTTGCTGGCCTGGCGTCGCAGCGACCTAGAATCACTCTCTTGTCGTCGAATTTTCTATCGTGATTCCTTACCGTGGTAGACCGGCATTGAGGGCTTTATTATCAGTTACTGGAAGCGCATATGGCGCCCCGAATGCTCCCGGTCCCGCACTGTGATATTGGTTGGGCCGGGAAAGGGGGTAAAGGTAATTGTTTGAGATTTGGACCGTCCGAGTTTTGGGAGCTGGCGGCTTCGGAGTCTTGGGTTGGAGAATGGGCCGGGTGGTGTCCGAGTTTTCCACCGGCCAGGAGCGGCTTCTTTGGCCCTGGGGGCTGCTGCTAGCCGGCCTGCCCCTGGGTGCGCTGGTGGCGCCTTACCTTACCCTGAAACCTTTGCACCGGATCATCGACTATACTAACTCAATTCCCGGTTCTACTCTGGTTGCCGGGATTCTCGGCCTGCTGGTTGGACTAATCGTGGCGTCCCTGATCGCCATTCCGCTCTACACGCTCGGCGGGTGGTTTGGCTGGGGCCTCCCCTTTATCGTTACCTTAACCCTGGGTATGACCGGTCTGTGGCTGGGGGTGCAGCGCGGTCGGGATATGAGAGCGATATTCCCGGCCTTGGAGAGTAAACGCACGCAGGAGACCCCCCAATTTGGCCGTAACGGCTCCATCCTGGTAGATACCAGCGCTATTATCGACGGACGGATAGCTGATTTGACCTCCACCGGATTCGTGGAGGGGACTCTGGTGGTTCCCAGATTCGTACTTGATGAATTGCGGCATATCGCTGATTCCAGCGACCCCTTGAGAAGGAATCGCGGCCGTCGCGGTTTGGAAGTGCTGGGCAAACTCCGGGGCGACGATAAAGTTTCGCTGGAAGTGCTGGACGTGGGGGTCGATGCCGGGGACGAGGTGGACTCCCAACTCGTGAAGCTGGCCCGATCAATGAAATCTTCCATCTTGACCACAGATTACAACCTGAATCGAGTGGCGGAGCTCCAAGGAGTCCAGGTCCTTAACGTAAATGAGCTGGCCAATGCCCTGAAATCTGTGGTGCTTCCGGGCGAAGAGATGCGGGTTAACATCGTCCAGGAAGGCAAAGAAGCCGGACAGGGCGTGGCTTACCTGGATGACGGCACCATGGTGGTTGTTGAAGGTGGCCGGCGCTACATCAATGCCTACCACGACGTGGTGATAACCCGGGTCTTGCAAACCGCAGCGGGTCGAATCATTTTCGCCCAGTCCAGGAACGGCTGACCAGGGCATGTCCGCCGGTCCTCTTCCCGGCCCTCTTCAGTGTTCGGAGAAAACGGCTCCCGCCTTAGGGGCGATAGTGGTGGCCGCCGGTTCAAGTACCCGGATGGGGGGCATCGACAAGACATTCACGCCCCTTTTGGGCATGCCCCTGATCGCCCATTGCCTGGACCGGCTGGAGACCTTCCCCCCCGTCGCTCAAATCGCTTTAGTGCTTTCCCAGCAGTCCATTGGCTTGGGCGAAGAGATGGTGGCCCGGCGAAACTATACCAAGGTTTCCAGCGTCTGCGCCGGTGGCGCCAGGCGCCAGGATTCAGTGAGGCTTGGGCTGGAGTCCCTCGGTCCTTGCGATTGGGTGCTGGTGCACGATGGCGCTCGACCCTGCCTGGACCATTCCCTCCTGGAACGCGGTTGGGATGCGGTCAGACGTTTCGGAGCCGCGCTGGCCGGTGTGCCGGTTAAGGACACGATCAAGGTAGTCTCCCCGGAGCAGATTGT
>JADFQT010000241.1 GCA_022561675.1 Chloroflexota bacterium | reverse complement strand
GGAGGGCGTCCACGGTAGGCTGAGGGACTACGTCGCGGCAATCCCCCCGCCGGACCAAGATGAGATTCGCAGCGTGGAGGACCTGGCGCCAGTTATCGAGCTCTATCACCACACCGTCGGCGCCGGCCAGTATGATGAGGCAGTTGAGCTGTACCGCGACCGGCTCGCTTTCCTACTCTACTTCCGCCTGGGAGCCTACTACACGACGATCGAGCTACTGCGCTCCCTGTTCCCCGAAGGCGAAGACCATCCACCGAAACTTGAGGCCCAGGCTGCCCAGCCCTGGACGCTTCATGAACTGGCAAACTCCTACGCCCGCTCTGGCCAGCCAGGTCGTGCGGTACCGTTAAAGGGGAGGGCGAACCACATTTGGGAGATGACAAGCGCCTCTAAGGAAAATATCGCCATTGGGCTTCGTTCTCTTGCTGACGACCAAATCGAACTTGGCGAATTGGTCGCCGTGGAGCGGAACTTGCGGCGCAGTATCCAGGTGAGCCGAGAAATAGAGGGCCCACAGCAGGCCGAAATGCGGGAAGCTATCGGTCGCCAAGAACTCGGCCGGTTGCTGTCATACCGGGGCGCTTTTGGTGAAGCGGCCCAGGAATTGGAGGCTGCACTCGACTCGTTCAGCAAGTTGGCCCAACGACAAGCTGAAGGCGTGGTCTGGGTCTTCCGCGCAGAGCGAGCCCTGCACATGGGCCAGGCTTACGCCGCGTTGGAGGCCGCCCGCGAGGCCCGGCAGCTGGCTGACGTTAGGGGTTTTGAACGTGACATCGTCCGGGCCGAGGGGCTGCTGGGGGCGGTGCTGATCGCCCTGGCCCCAGAGGCAGGGGATGAACAAAATAATGCTTTGGTGGAGGCGGAATCCCACCTGGCTCAGGCCCTGGCCGGAGCGCGTCGCATCAACCTGGTGGAGCATGAGCCGGATATCCTGCTGGCCTGGGCGCGCTGGCACCGGGCCAAGGGCGACTACCAGCGGGCAAGGGAACATGCCGAAGAAGCCCTGGCCATTGCCGACCGCTCCGAATATCGTCTGAAACAGGCCGACATCCACAACTTCCTGGCCCGGCTGTCGCTGGATGAGAGAGACCTACAAGCCGCCCGCACCCACGCCGAGGCCGCCCGCGAGCGGGCCAGGTGCGACGGCCCGCCTCATGCCTACCAGCCCGCGCTGGATGAGGCTGAGCAGCTGCTGAACGAGCTGGGCCAAAACCTAGCATGACTGTTGTGCCGGTTTTCCTACATACTTCTACCATTTGAATCCGCACGTGGAGCAAGCTGAAGAGCTTTGAGTTGGGGAAGCGGAGCTGACCGGCTCCTTGCTCCTGCGGGCTGCTGCAACTTGAAGAAGGTCGCCGCATTGTCCTTGGCTGAGATGCGGAAGAGGAAACCCGGCAAGACATGGCCGCTAGCTTGCCTCACCTATCGGCCCTGCGTACAATGCATCCAGCCCATATCGCCAATTCTCAGGCCAAGGCGTGATCGCCAAGCGTGGGTGCCTAAACTGGCGGCATCACAAGTCGTTAAGGGTGGATGAAAAAATGTCAGTACGAACCGATTTGAAACGAAGGGTTCAGTCTGGAGAGACCATCGTAGCGCCGGGGGCATATGACCCCATGTCAGCGCGCTTGGTGCAGTCACTGGGCTTCGACACAATATACACCGGTGGGTATATGACAGGCGCCCACCTGGCAGTTACCGAGCCGTTGATGACTCTGACTGAACAGGCGGAGGTTGCCGCTCGGGTAGCCCAGTCTGTGTCTTTACCCGTCATCTGCGACGCCGATGCCGGATACGGTGACCCGGTTCATGCCATGCACACGGTCCGTACATTCGAACATTCCGGAGTGGCTGGAATACATATAGAGGACCAGGTGTTTCCGAAACGAGCCTCCTACCACGCAGGATTGGAGCACATTATCCCCTTGGATGAGTTCTTGGAGAAGATCAAGTACGCCCTTCAAGCTCGTACCGACCCCGACTTTTTGATTATAGGGCGCACCGACGCCGCTAGTGCGGTGGAGGGCGATATGGAAGAAGCCATCCGGCGGGGCAACGCCTTGAAGGAATTGGGCGTGGACGTGGTGATGCCTCGGGGTGTCCGAGAGAAGGAGGACTTGGACATTTTCCGTAAAGGCGTCCCTGATATCCCCTTACTGGTAATTGCCGGAGCGGATGACATCACCGTGGAGGAGTATGCCGACCTTGGCTACCAAATTATTATCTACGCCTCTACTCCGACCATCGCTGCGGTTGACGGTCTACGCCGAGTGTACCAGAGCCTGAAGGACACTGGACACATTGGTATCAAAGCTCCTGAAGTTGCGGAGATGCGGGCAGAAGTAGAAGCATTGATTAGCCTGCCGGAATACCAGCAAGTAGAGGCACAAACCACCGAGAGGGAATTCCAGGATCGGGGGCACCGGTAAGTTTAAGTTGGTCGGGAGAAGCTGCAGCAGGATTTTCCCGCCGGGCACTATCAGCCGGAGTCTCCTAACCTCGATGTGTCTATATCAAGCCAGGTAGAACCCAGACCAAGGGGGTGAATTCCCCAGAGCCGCAAGCCTGGTAGCTGCCGAGCCTGCTCCAATAGAGTGCATAGCTCCCGGTTGGTGTACATCCGAAGTGAAAGGCGCTTCTTATCGATCAAAGCTCCCCGTCTAACGTCGGACTCTGTCCGGCTGGATTGCGCTCCACTTGGTTGGGCTTAAGCACGGCGACGACTGATTAGTCGGAGGCGGGATAAGAGCCATTTCGCCTGGGGGTCCTTGAGGACCCGAAAGTTGGGAGAGTCTGCACCTGCCTTGAAAACTGTAATCAAAAACACCACAGTAGTGACCGGAAACTCCGGCCGGGACGTCATTTATGACGGAGCGGTCGCAATCGACGAGGATAAAATCCTTTCGGTCGGCCCCAGTTCGGAGATAGAGGTGGCCCACGCGGAAGCGGCCACCATTGATGGCCGGGGAAAGGCAATTTTCCCCGGGTTGATCAACTGCCACACCCACTTACTGGCCACCCTGGACCGAGGGATTCTAGAGGATTTTGGCTTCCCCACCAGACTAGGATTTCCAGTAACCGCTCGTTCCATCATGACACAGGAAGAACGGCAGGTAATGGCACTGCTGGGAGCGCTGGAGGCAATTCGTAGCGGCACCACGACTTTGCTGGAAATATCGGCCAATGTGGCCGGCTATGCCACAGCGCTGGCCGATACCGGTCTTCGGCTGATCTTGGCGGAAAATATCAACGATGTAGATGAACCTCTGGTGCGGGATGGGGTATTCCAGTTTTCCGAGTCCAAGCTGGAGGCGGGTCTGAAAAGAAGCGCGGACCTGATAGAGACGTGGAACGGCGGAGGTAACGGTAGGATCAGCTGCTTTGTCGCTCCCCATGCCCCGGAAACCTGCTCTCCCCTTATGCTCAGGCAGAGCAGAGAGTTGGCAGACCAATACGGAGTTGGAACGACTATCCACCTGTCCCAAAGTCAGCAAGAGATTGAATCGGTAATGCGGATCAGGGGAGTGCGTCCCACTCAGTATCTGTTTGCCAATGGTTTCTTGGGGTCCCAAATGGTTGCAGCCCACTGCCGGTATCTGGATCCTTCAGAAATCGCGCTCTTGGGCCAGTATGGGGTCGGCATTTCCAACAACGCGGCCATCGCCGCGCGCCGAGGAGCCGCAGCCCCCATCTTCGAGCTTCAGGCGGCCGGGTGTTCCATCGGCATGGGGTCGGACAATATGGCCGAGGATATGGTTGAGGTAATGCGAGCTGGATTATTCCTGGAAAGAGTGCGCCGCAACGACCAGGTCAATCCTCAGCCAGAGGACACATTGGACTGGGCCACTCGCGGGGGAGCCAAGATTCTGGGG
>JADFQT010000240.1 GCA_022561675.1 Chloroflexota bacterium | reverse complement strand
AGTTCTCGCCAGTGCCATCGGTCGCAACGGGTACAAGGCCGTCCAGAACCGATACATTGGCTGATGCGCTGACCTCGAACTGTCCGGGAACGCTGGAATTGATGGTGAACCTACATAGTCCATTGCCGTCGGTGCCAGTCTCGCAGGTATTTTCTACAATGGTAAACCCGTCTGGAAGTGTATTGGGGGACACGGTTACGGTAACCACTTCGCCCACTGCGGCGGAAGGTTGACCGATGGCTACCTTCTTTAAAGTCACAATGAAAGTGTGGGAGTCACCCACCTTGTTGGTGGCCGACGCTGCGATGCTGATGTTGGCATCGCAGGCGTGGAAGTCGGCGCCTCCCACGTCCTTCAAGGAGGAGCTCAACGAGGAAGAGGACCGGCTGGTGAAGATAAAGCTGTTGGCAAAACACTGACCGCCTATGCCATAGGCTTCCAGGTCTATCCCAACCTCCATAAAGTCGCGGGGCGCGATCATTTCGATGTTGCTGGTGGGAGTGTCTGTTCCGTCGCCACTGGCCAGGCGGCATTTGTTACCGCCTTCGCTGGTCTTGTCGCAGACGGGAATGAACCAGGGCGGCGCTTCAATTTCATGTTGCGCGTTGCTGGTCAACTCCATTGATTCATCGAGGGTACAGAGAGGAGAAACTGGAGACGAGGTAGTGTAAGAGCCTAATGGACTCTGACTGGTGTCACTGGGGTCCCACTGAAACAACTGAAATAGGACATCGTCCTGCTGGACTTGGCCGGAGACGAGAAGGTCCCCCAATTGCCGATTGAAGTTCAACTCCCGAGTGAAACCGTCGGGAGGAGAGATCGACTGGGAAAAATTGTCGGGGGCCCGCTGGTTGAACTCGAAACCCCAGTAAGCATCGCCTTCGTTGTCCGCCCGGTGCCCCGCCATGAAAAGGAACAGTTTGTCGGGGCCATCGGGGTCGGTGCAGGATTTGCCGAAACTCAAGTAAGCGTAGGCGTGGGTGAAGTCGCTCTTGCCGGTTCCCAACCCAGAACTGCCGCTGGGATTCTTTATGGTCCAGATGTCATCGAACTGCTTGCCACCGCTAACGATGTTGCGATCCTCTTGGGAAAACGTGGAGTCGGAGTGACCGTCGCAGATAAAGGCCGCGACACCGTTGACGTCACCGAAATCTACATTGGAGCCGTAGCAGTCTTCGTCGCCGGTAGCGGTATGGGGGGCTGCCTCGCTGAGCTGGAAGACCCCCGAGCCCGAGCCCGCGTCCGGGCCGGCGGCCCAGTCGTTACTCGCTCCGTCGGAGTAGAGAGCGATCCGAGGATCGTCGGCGTTATCACTGTCAATCCCGAACCCGTTTAAGGTCTGGGTGGCAAAAACCAGACCTGCGAAAAGCAGCCCTGACAGCAGCACGAGGATAATGGGCAAGGTCCAAAAAAGCGTTCTGCGTCTGGCAGATGACATATGCTCTCCATCCCGTCCTCGGTTTCTAAATAAACTGGAAGACTTCTTACCCATAACTACACTCCTGAATTGATATTCGCTCCCGCCGCTCAAGCCGCCACTTGATTCCAGCTGGGTGCAAAACAGAACATCCGCGCCTGGCAGTGGGCACGGATCGGTTACAAACGCTTCAATCTTGGGACCAACAAGAGGCCGGCACCCTTGCCGCGAGTGCTGGGTAGAAGAGGAATGGTCCCAATGAAGTTTCGGCCCACTCAGCCGTTGACTTCATATAGGCCAGGATATGGTGGCTCATCTCCTGGCTTTTACATTAGTCCGGCATATCTTCACGTCCTTCGCCTGGCGGGGTTCGCCACCGGCAGGCGGTGCATCGGGTCGGGTACTAAAGGTAATGAATTGGTATATTTGGTAAAATTCCTGTTACCATTAACGTCCTTTGGAGTGAATATCAAAGTGCTTAGTTAGTGGGATCAGCGGGACATATGGTGCCAATTAGTTCAGGCCAAGTGGGTCGATGTCCGCGAACAACTGGGGGTTGTCCGCGTCGATAATTGCGGCTAAATCAGTTGGCGAGAGGGGTGAATCGATATTCTTTAGGGTGATTTTGCAGGGTTTTCAGGAGGCTGCCTCAAGCCTGCTGGAGGCTTTTTCCAATGGAATGGAGGGGGTATCGGATAGTTGCAATTAGTGCATGCCAGGTATATATTAGATTCGGCACAAGTTAGGTAACCTGTGGTGATACCTTCAATCCGCACCAATTGGGCCGTCAGTATCCGGAATTGGTTGACCTACTGAGCCATAAAGAATCATCGACTCAAGGAGGTCGACCAGTGGCACTAACCGACAAAACCCTAGTATGCGCAGATTGTGGGGGTGAATTTATATTCACCGCAGGGGAGCAGGAGTTCTTCAATTCCCGCGGGTTCGTTAATGAACCCAAGCGATGCCAGCCCTGCCGTTCGTCAAGGCGCAATCAAGAAAGGGGAGGCTGGGGTGATGGTCCCCGCGAAATGCACCCGATAACCTGCGCCCAGTGTGGCGCAGATGCTATGGTACCCTTCCGCCCTCGGGGGGATCGCCCAGTTTATTGCAGCGACTGTTTCAGCCAGAACCGGAACACGAGCAGCCAATACTAAAAGCCCAATTGCCTGATCGAGAAGGGGCCGGCGATTGCCGGCCCTTTCTCTTTACCTCACTCACTACCCTGGTCAGCTTCCTCTCGACCCTCGAAGATCCAGGCCGCAGGCTCCTTTGTTGAACCCTAGTCCTAACAACCGTTACAATGACCCGGTTCAGCAGTCCACGGAGCGGGTAGCTGCAAACCTTTTGATTACATGAGACGCGATTCCCGAAGATCCCCAGGATGAAATTTAAAGACCTGCGTGAGTTCATTTCCTTTTTGGAAGAGAGGGGAGAACTATGCCGGGTGAAGACGCCGGTTAGCTGCGAGCTGGAGATCACCGAAATCGCCGACCGCTCCGTCAAGTCCGGAGGACCGGCGCTGCTCTTCGAGAATGTCGACGGGTACCGGCAGCCGGTACTGATCAACCTCTTTGCTTCGGAACAGCGCATGGCCTGGGCGTTGGGGGTAGAGCGGCTGGACGACCTTACCCAACGTATTCAGGGCTTGCTGGAGTTAATGCAGGGGCCGCCGCCGGGGCTGGTCAACCGCCTACGCACCCTGGGGAAGCTGGTCCATATGGGCTCCTTCCAACCCAAGACGGTACGAAATGCGCCCTGCCAGCAGGTGGTACTCTCCGAAGCAGAGGTAGACCTGTTTCAGTTTCCAATCCTGAAGTGCTGGCCTCTGGACGGTGGGAAGTACATTACTCTGCCGTTGGTAATCACCAAAGACCCGGAGACCGGGGTGCAGAATTACGGAATCTACCGCCTTCAAGTTTACGATGGCCGCACTACCGGCATGCATTGGCAGACCCACAAAGTCGGGGCGTCCCACTATCGGGCCAACTGGGCTCGGGGAGATGCCCGCATGGAGGTGGCGGTGGCCTTGGGCGGAGACCCGGCCACCATCTGGACCGGGTCGGCTCCCCTTCCGCCGGGTCTGGATGAAATGACCCTGGCCGGCTTCATTCGGGAGGAAGGGGTGGAAATGGTGCGAGCTAAAACGGTGGATCTGCTGGTGCCGGCCCAGGCGGAGATTGTCCTGGAGGGCTACGTGGTCCTTGGGGAAGAGCGCCCCGAGGGCCCCTTTGGCGATCACACGGGCTACTACTCCCTGCAGGATGACTACCCGGTGTTTCACGTTACCACCATCACGCGGAGGAGGGACCCCATTTATCCCGCCGCCGTGGTGGGCCGGCCCCCCATGGAAGATTACTGGATGGGTAAGGTCACCGAACGCATTTTTATGCCAATGATCAAGCTGATCCTGCCCGAGGTAGTGGACATAAACATTCCGGCGGAGGGCATCGTCCAAAA
>JADFQT010000239.1 GCA_022561675.1 Chloroflexota bacterium | reverse complement strand
TACCTGATGTAGTACGGATGCCCGCAGTGTTAAGCTGGTCTTTCACTGCCACGGGGACGCCATGCAAAGTGCCCTGGTATTCACCCCGGACCAGCGCCCGCTCCGATTCCCGGGCCGACTGCAGCGCCTGTTCACCGCAAACGGTCAGATAGGCATACAACCGGTCGTTCAGACTATCAATGCGGTCCAGGTAGCCTTCAACCACCTCCACTGGAGATACTTCGCGGTTTTTGATCAGCTCGGAAAGGTGGCATACCGAGAGAAAGGGGATTTCGCCTTTA
The DNA here is from genome assembly GCA_022561675.1 of Chloroflexota bacterium. Classification (GTDB taxonomy): domain Bacteria; phylum Chloroflexota; class Dehalococcoidia; order Lucifugimonadales; family UBA3495; genus JADFQT01. The sequence continues at coordinate 3,614 of JADFQT010000239.1, read as the reverse complement.
TCCATAATGGTGCTCCTGAAAAGTAGCGTAGGGTTCCTGAGCGAGGTCTGGTCAACCCTGAGACTGGACAAGTCTTAATGGGGAATCCATACGGAAACACGCGGTCAGTATGCCCCTGGATAGCTGGTTGTGCAAGGCCGGGCAAATAAGGACTGTCAAACCCAGGGGTTGATTTCCCCAAACACCCGAGCTGCCAGGGCGGTAATACTCTTAACCTTTGGGTCAATTGCAGCGTACCCGAGGTCTGGACTCCAGGCCAAACGCAAGATGCGGACCTGATCACCCACAGCTGCCGTGAAGTCGGGCGGAACGTCTCTCAGAGAACCTGGGTCTCTGGCATCGTGTCCTGAATGCATCTGCAACACCGGGGCTGCGTCCCCAACGCATTGAGCCAAAGGACCCGACTGAGAAGTAAGGTTACCGGGGAGGCAAAATAATGGGCAAGGGCTCAATGTTCTCCAGCTCCGGAGGATTGATTCCGTCCAGGGCTTCCAGGAGAGCATTGAGGCTGCAGGTGACCTCACTTAGTTCCGGGTCCTGGATTTCCAGCCCCACTGCATGACCCAGGGCCACGATTTCCTCCTTGGTCAGGTCGGCCATGTCAGCCTCCAACTGCAAATGGATAGGATGTCATGCTTGATAGTCTTGGAATTGGCGCCCGGTGTCAAGTCGGAGGCTACCTAGGTAACTGTTCAGACTTGAGGGGATGTGAGCAACCGGCGGCATTCCAGGAGGGGATTGAGACCACGGGCCCGCCAGGTGCCGAAGAGGGACGCCAGGACCATCTTGCTCTCGGTGCCCTGGTCGGAGCGCGTGCCACCGCTGATCTTGCGGCTGATCACCAGATGCCTCAAGCTCCGCTCGGCGGCGTTGTTGTCCGGAGGCACGGCTGGGTCCGACACAAAGACAAACAACTCCTTGATGAACCGTTCCATGCGCCGGCAGAGCTTGGCCTGAACCGCCAGCGGGTCGTTAAGGAAAGGGCGAGCCAGGGCCAGTAATTTCTCCTCCAGCAACAGCTGGGTGCGATGGCCCGGCTGGGCTCGGGGAAGGACCGAGGCCTTGGCCAACGCGTAGACCTGGTGCACCGCCTCGGCCCACTGGGCCAGCCCAGCGTCTTCTGAGTACAGCTTCTTCAGGTCATGGATATCCCGCAACAGATGGGCCCAGCATCGTTGCTTCAGACCCGGGTAGTGGTTATAGGCGGCGTAGAAATCACTGACCAACACCCCGCCGAAGGAGGGGCCCAGCACCTCATCCACCACTCCCTTATCCCGACCCCGGCGCAGGAAGTATCGTTCGCTGGGGGTGCTGAAAGTCCAAACATAGCCGTTGGCCCCGTCCTGGCGCCAGCCGGTTTCGTCGGCATGCACCACCAAACTGACGCGGACTTGCTCCAGTATTCCTCCCACCGCCGGCTGGCCCTGCCGGGCCACTCCATGGATGGCCCAGACGATGGCTCCCACGCTCAGGTCCAATTGGTGGACCGTCTGGAGATACCATTGGATTGTGCGTATAGGCAGCCGCCCCTCCTCCCGCAGGGTAACCATCAGGCTCACCAGGTTGACCCCCAGGCGCTGCTGGCCCAGAACCACCCCCTGGAAAGCCTGCTGGGGTACCCGGCGCCGCTGGCATACCGGACAGATGCGGGCCACCAAGACATGCTCGGTCACTTCTATCGGAGCCACCGGTAGCTCGATGACTTCCCGGGTTCGCTGTACCCAACCGCCGCTCAGGTGGGTCCCGCAGTCGGGACAGAATTCCACAGCATGCTCCACCCGTCGGGTCGGAGTCATACGCTTACGGGCGAAGCCGTGGCGGCGTGGTTTTCTGGGCTCCTTTTTCTCTGGGGATTGCTGGCCGGGGGGCGGCTTATTCCCCGGCATCCCCAGGGAACCACGGCGCTTCAGCTGGGATTCCAGGGCCCCAATCCGCCGCTGCAACTGGGCAATGACCACCTGCTGCTGGGCAATCAGCGCCAGCAGAGTTTCCCGACTCGCCAGTTTCAGGTCCCGCTCGGTTTCCACCTCCCTGGTATGCCACAACTCCGCCCAGCCATGCCAGCGTTTTTCCGACGGCTTTGAGCCATTCACCTCATCAAGTCTGAACAGTTACCTACCTAGGACTCCGGCCGAGAAATACTCTGCCCCAGGCCAGCCCCGGCTTCGCCTTTTTGAATACATCATCGGCTTTCTGAGAAACGCCTCACGAAAACAGCCTCTGGTAATCATTCCGGGAAACGGACACTGGTCCGACCAGCCGTCATTGCTATCGTTGGAGCTTCTAGCTCCGGAGTTGGAAAACAGCCGAGTCTTGATAATAGCGACCTGAAGGGACGCCGAACTGACCCGCCGCCAGCCTTTGTCCCAGACCTTGGGGAACTGTCCAAAGGGCAGTTGTTCCAACGACTTCTCTGGAGAGGACCGGACAGTCCGGACTAAACCAAAGCCAAAGTGGAATCGACACCGGATTTGGCAGCGCTGGCAGCGACGGTGCACTCCCAGGCGGAAGGCAATCCCTTGTTTGCCGGAATTCTAAGAAGTCCATCCAGCTACAAAATATGGCTCAAGGGAGGTCCGAATCTGGGCTCCCCCTTTTTGGTACATGGAATGGTCTCGCCACAAGCATCGGTTTGGGCAACATGCTAGGTGTAACCTCTGGATGTGCGAGTTTGCCGGTGAGAGAATCTCGGCCCATATTGGATGAAAATCCCTGGACATTAGCGTCCGGAAGGTGGCAATACTTAAATGGTGTTTATTTCTTGTTGGTTCTTCCCGTATTCCGGCTCGGAACAAGAGAGGTATTAGATGAATCGCCCATTTCTCGTTATTGCGTCGATATTCCTGGTGCTGCCCCTAATCGCCTGCGGGTCGGAGTCAGGCCGAACCGATAAGCGAGACACCGCCGTCCAAGAGCCTGTTGGACTGAGCCGGGAGATGCCTACGACACCGGAGGCTACTGTCGCGCGGCTCCTCGAGCTTGCCGAGGCAGGTGAGTGGGAGACCTACGTCGACGATTTCTATGGTGAGACCCACAAGTTCACGGATAAGGGCGAACGCGACTTGTTGGTGTCGAGGTTTAGAGACGATTGGGGTCAGCGTGTAATCGAAAACTTGCGGCAGGTAAAAGACATTGAGCCACAATTAAGTGGTGACGGCAGAAATGCTATGTTCGAACTCGGCGACGATAGCAGGTTTACGCTTTACAAAGATGATGAGGGACGTTGGAAGTTTCATCTCTGAGGTCGCCGGCCAGCTCACGGCTGGGCACCCTAGCATAGCCACCCTCGGCCGCTTGCAACGGCGGGGGCAGAGAAGGCCATCAGGTGGCATTGTTTTGGGAGCTTTAACGGCTGCAGGTCGTTCGACTGAGTCTTGAACAGGAGGTTCGTCATGACGGTTGAGGAGAGAATCGTCGGGTTCCTGGAGGGAACGGTCTCCGAAGCCCTGGAGGACCCGCGCCTGCGACGGCTGATTTCCGGCCAGATGCCCCGGCAAGAGCTGCTCAAGTTCTTCCGCAATTTTATCCCGACGCACCTCAGCTCGGTGCAGATTCTGGCCTTTCTGTTCTCGTTAGCGCCAGGAGAGGCCTTTGAGCTGGTTAGAGGGAACCTT
>JADFQT010000238.1 GCA_022561675.1 Chloroflexota bacterium | reverse complement strand
TGGGCTGGGGGTGGACCTAAGCAAAGTCCGCTCAGCGGTAGAATTTATCATCGGTCGTGGTGAGAAGCCCACCCAGGGTGAGATCGGACTAACCCCCAGGGCTAAAAAAGTAGTTGAATTGGCGGTCGATGAAGCCCGCCGGATGAATCATACTTATATCGGAACCGAGCACCTCCTTATTGGCTTGCTTCGCGAGGGCGAAGGCGTGGCCGCCGGTGTCTTGGAGAGTTTGGGAGTCAGCCTGGAAAAGGTTCGGGCCGAAACCCACAGAATCTTGAGCAACAGTTCCCCCAGCGGCTCCCAGGGAACCCGTAGCACCAGTCGTACTCCTACCCTGGACCAGTTGGGCATTGACCTTACCGTGGCCGCCCGGGCCGACAAACTAGACCCGGTGATTGGCCGAGAGAAGGAGTTGGAGAGGGTGGTTCAAATCTTGAGCCGCCGCACCAAGAATAATCCGGTCTTGGTGGGTGAACCCGGGGTTGGCAAGACGGCGATTGTGGAGGCCATGGCCCAGCGCATCGGCTCGGGTGACGTGCCGGATACCTTGAAAGGTAAGCGGCTGGTAACTTTGGATATGGGAGCGCTGGTCGCGGGGACCAAATACCGCGGCGAGTTCGAAGAGCGCCTCAAAAAGGTGATCGAGGAGATCAAGAGTTCCGGAAACTGCGTACTATTCATTGATGAAATCCACACCATCGTCGGCGCCGGAGCGGCAGAAGGCGCGGTGGATGCCTCCAACATCCTCAAGCCGTCCCTGGCCCGGGGCGAAATCCAGTGCATCGGCGCCACCACGCTGGATGACTATCGCAAGTATGTGGAGCGTGACCCGGCGCTGGAGCGGCGATTGCAGCCGGTCCGGGTTGAGGAGCCCACCCTTGAAGAAACCATAGCTATTTTGACCGGCGTCAAGAGCCGATACGAAGACCACCATAACGTAGACATAACCGATGAGGCGGTAAAAGCAGCCACCAATTTGGCCAGCCGTTTCATACCCGACCGTTTCTTGCCGGACAAGGCCATTGACTTGCTGGACGAAGCCGGTTCCAGGGTACGCCTGCGGGGTAGTACCACACCGCCCTCGGTAAAAGAAGCCACACAGGATTTGGAACGACTCAGAAAGGAAAAAGACGAGGCCATTGCCTCCCAGAAGTATGAGGTGGCGGCCGAGCTTCGAGACAAAGAGCTGCACCTCAACCAGAACTTGGATGAACTGGAAAAGGAATGGCATGAGGGTCGCAACAAGGAACGCGCCCAGGTCACAGAAGAGGATATCGCGGAAGTAGTCAGCATGTGGACCGGCATCCCGGTCACTCGCTTGGCTCAAGAGGAGACTGAGCGGCTGCTTCAAATGGAAGACGAGCTGCACAAACGGATCATTGGCCAGGATGAGGCAATCGTCAACATCTCCAAGGCGGTACGCCGGGCCCGGGCCGGACTCAAAGATCCACGCCATCCCATCGGAGTCTTCCTCTTCCTGGGTCCCACCGGCGTGGGTAAGACCGAGTTGGTGCGGACGCTGGCCGAGTTCATGTTCGGCGATGAGGACGCCATGATTCGCCTGGATATGTCCGAGTTTCAGGAGCGTCATACCGTGGCCCGCCTGATCGGCGCGCCTCCGGGTTACGTGGGCTACGACGAGGGCGGTCAGCTGACCGAGGGTGTGCGACGCAAGAATTACTGCGCCATTTTGTTGGACGAGATCGAGAAGGCCCACCCTGAGGTCTTCAATATCTTGCTCCAGATCTTTGACGCCGGGCAGTTGACCGACGCCCGGGGCCGCCGGGTGGAGTTCCGCAACTCTATCATCATCATGACCAGTAACCTGGGTTCAGACCTGATCAAGCGGGACACCACTATGGGCTTCGCCGTCAAAGCTGACCAGGCCCAAACCGAGAACCAATCTTACGAGCGGATGAAGGAAAAGGTCATGGACGAAGTCAAGCGCTTCTTCCGGCCGGAGTTCCTCAACCGCATTGACGCTACTATTGTGTTCCACCAGCTGGCCCGTAGCGAGATTCTGTCCATTGTCGACCTGATGATGGTCATGGTAAGGAAGGAACTGGCGGAAAAGGAAATCGGTCTGGAGATCACCGACGCGGCGCGGGGATACCTGGGTGAAAAAGGATTCGATCCTGTGTTGGGTGCCCGACCTTTGCGCCGGCTTATTCAAAACGAGGTTGAAGACACCCTTTCGGACGAGTTGCTGGGGGGAAATATTAAGGCTGGCGGGATAGCCCTGGTCGACCTGGATGAAGAAGGCAAAATTGTCGTCCTGTCCAAGGAGCCGGAGCCGGAACCGGAGGCTGAGCCGGAGCCGGCCGCATCTCCTGCCTGATTACGGTTCGGGCAAAGGTTTCGATGTTCACTGACAAGGGGCCCCCTGAAACGGGGCCCCTTCCTGCTATAATCGGCCCACTCCTAAACCAAACCTAAGGTGGGACCCATATAGTTATATCCAAACTCCGCGGGGTTTACCTTGGTATTGGTTGGGGAAGGAGGGCCTGATGAATCGTATTAAAGAGCAGCGGCGGTCGGTTTACGTTTGCCAGGAATGCGGTTATCAAAGCGCCAAATGGTTCGGTTTTTGCCCATCCCCTTCCTGCGACTCCTCGCTGCCCCTGGAAGAATCCCAGGCTCCATCCGCTGATCCAGTCCGCCCCTCGTGGCTCGCCTCCTCAGCGGAGCCGCTCCAGGAATTGGCCGACCTCCGTCCGGAGGACCAACAGCGCATTGAGTTAGCATCCGCCGAGCTGAACCGAGTTCTGGGCGGCGGCGTAGTACCCGGGTCGGTGATGCTGCTGGCTGGAGAGCCGGGCGTGGGAAAATCCACCCTGCTGCTCCAGGTGGCCCAGCATTTCTCTGCTTCGGGTCGGACCGTCGTTTACGTCAGCGGGGAGGAATCTGCCCACCAGGTCAAATTACGCTCCGAACGCCTCGGTTTTAGCGGCCAGAGAATATACCTGCTGGCGGAAACTGATGTGGAGCTGATCCTGCATCGCCTGGAAGAAAGCCGGCCGTCCCTGGTCATTGTTGATTCGGTGCAAACTCTGTACACCGCGGAGGCGCCCTCGGGTCCGGGCAGCGTGGTTCAGGTCCGGGAATGCACTCTTCGCTTGATGCGCTGGGCCAAAATGCGGAACGTCCCGTTTTTTTTGGCCGGGCACATGACCAAGGACGGATCCCTGGCCGGGCCCAGGGTTCTGGAGCACATGGTCGACGTGGTGATGTATCTGGAAGGGCAGGAGCTGAATGGATATCGGATTCTCCGCAGCGGTAAGAACCGATTCGGTTCCACGACCGAGGTAGGGGTCTTCGATATGACCAGCCAGGGGTTAGTGGAGGTGGCGGACCCATCTCAAGCCCTGCTGTCCCAGAGATACGAGCGGGCGGTAGGCTCCGCGCTGGTTCCGGTGCTGGAAGGATCCCGGCCGCTGTTGCTTGAGGTCCAGGCTTTAACCTCTCCGGCCCATGCGCCCGTGCCGCGCCGGGTCGGCAACGGCGTCGACTACAACCGACTGCTGATGCTTGCCGCCGTGGCTAGCAGAAGGGCCGGCTTGGAGCTTGGAGGCCAGGACGTCATCGTGAACGTCGCGGGAGGATTTCGGGTGAACGAACCCGCCGCCGACCTGGGTGTGTGCCTCGCGGTGGCCTCAAGCTTTCACAACCAGGCCCTGGCGCCGGACATGGTCGCGTTTGGTGAGGTTGGGCTCAGTGGTGAGCTGAGAAATGTGCCTCAGCCGCAGCGACGAATCCGGGAAGCATCAAGGTTGGGGCTTTCCCGCTGCGTCCTCCCCGAGACCGCCCGCCGGGACGTGGAACCGGTTGGCGACATGGAGTTGGTCTTCGCCCAGACCCTGCGGCAGGCTATTCGTGCCGCCATTGGAGATGGCCGGGGCGCCCGGCAAGCCGCCGGCGTGGGCTGACCTGC
>JADFQT010000237.1 GCA_022561675.1 Chloroflexota bacterium | reverse complement strand
CGGAATTCTTAGCTGTGCCCATTGGAACGAGACGCTGGTTCTAGCTCTGCACCGGTGTCGCATTGCCGGTTGGGCAATAAGCCGAACGACCCATCCCTACTTTCCTGAAACCGCACTGGCCCGAAACCGGGCTGGCGCAAAGAGGTGAAGCACCCTGCCGCCACTACCTGGGCGAGTATGCGGTGAGCCGCAGGATCCGGTGGCGGCTCTCCCGGACGATGGGCCCGTCTTCCTCAGAAGCCGCCCTGGCCTTCTGCCAATCGGGATCGGCCCCGAAGGACGCCCAGCTCTTTTCCCGGTCACCCAGGCTCTCGTAACCCAGCATGTATACCAACCGGTTGCTGGTGCCCACGTCTTCGGTCCAATAGGCGATATTCTGAATACCGTGCTTCTCGAACAAGGCCATGGTGTGATTGGAGAAACGGTCGTGGAGCGCGGACATCCGGCCGGGCAAAGCATCGTACACTCGCAGCTCCTGGACCTTGGAGCTTAGCTGTGGTTCGGGAGAGTAGGGTGTGAGCCGCATAAAAGAATTTTCGACCACGGCGACCAGCGGCCCATCTACCTCTGTCTCGGCGAATACCTGTAGCCGCTTGGGGTCGGCGGCAAAGGGTCCCCACTTCTTCGACCGGTCTGCCATGTCATCGAATGTGAGAATGTAGGTTAGCTGGTTGCTAATCCCAATTTCGTCGGTCCAGAATCCCATTATCCCGATCTCGTACTGTTCGAAAAACCCTAAGGTGTGGTTAGCGAACCGGTTGTTGAGAGCAGGCAACTTGCCTGGGACCGCCGTGTAAACGCGATTTTCGTATAGCATGCGTCACCTCGTTGCGCGATTTCTTAGGGAAAGGGGTTGCCAAAACCGAGGCAATTATTTGGGCATCTCCAGCACTTCAAGCTGCACGCCCTCCGGCCCCTGGAAGAAACACACCCGCCGGCCGGCGCCTACCGTTGTCTCTTCGAGAATTTTGACGCCGCTGGCTTTCATGCTGGCTACGACGTTGTCCATGTCGTCAGTGTCTATGGCTATGTGCTCAATACCGTAGACCTGCTCCCGGGTCTGCCCCTCGATAAACTTGGTAACGTTGATCGCCAGCCCGTGCAAGTCCAAGCGCAGCCCACCGGTGCCAGCCTCGCCCACAACCTTGGCCCCCAGCGTGTCCACGTAAAACTGGGCTGTTTTCTGTGGGTCGGGAGTCTTCAAGTGGATGTGGTTCATCTTAAAAGCCATGCTGCACCTCGCTTATTTTGTCTCTTGGTCCCCACACTAGGGCTGTATCTAGCAAGTGTTGGAACAAGGTCCAACTCGGATGGGAGGACCGGCCAGGCTCATCGTTGACGTTGCTCCGGGCGGGGGCCACAGGCAGAATAGTCCAAGAGCATGTGCTAGTCAAGCAAGGATCCCCCGCGGCTTGGCAGCAGCCTCATCCACAGGCACTGCTTTCGTATTATAATTCCCCGGTCATGGTACCTCGGAGAATGAGCGGCTGCGGCACTCCTTTGTCATTCCGACACCAGCCGAAGGCGGCGAGTCCGCCTGCGGCGGATCAGGCGACTGCTAAGGCCAAGCATGAGACTCCTCACGGAGTTTAGCCTGAGCCCTTCGGCTTCGCTCAGGACAGGCTCCGACGAAGGGTTCGGAGTGACATGGCCGCCTATTTTCGTCCTGCCGCGTATCTGGACACCGGCTTCCGCCGGTGTGACGGTTAAAGTTCCTCATAGCCTGCCTTTGGAAGCTGATACACTACCCAAAGCCCAGCCCCATTGACAGGATATGACGATGTTGCAAGCCGTCCTCTGCTTCGCGGGAGACGCGGACGTCGCGCCATGGAGAATTAGTCTTGCTTGACTCGGAACTTGGGCAGCACCTTCTCGCCGAAAAGGCGCAGGGACCTTTCCACTTGGTCCGGGGGCATCTGGCCCACGTTGAAATTGAGCAGCAGGTTGCGCACTCCAACGTCCTTAAGCTCGGCGATTTGCTCCGCCACCCTCCGGGGGGTACCTGCCAGGAAAGCGATGTCCACAATCTCGCTGGCAAGGGGAGCCTGGCCGGGGGGCCTTGGAGGCACTCCGCCCGGGTTGTATTTGATCCGGGCCTCGAGTAGATGCGCCTGGTACCTGCCCAGGGCCTCGGTTGCTACTTCCAAGGCCTCCTGATCGCTCTCCGCGAGATACAGGGCCCTCTGAGCCCAGCTCTCATCCTGGGCCTGCTCCACCGCGTCTTCGGCAAAGTCTGCTGCCAGCATGGTGTCATGGTAGAGACCGAAGCGACGGCGCAGGGTGTCCACGGTCTGGATGCCGATAAGCACGGGCCGCCCGATTTTGGCCATCTCAACCAGTGAGTCCTCGCTGATGCAAGCCCTCACCAAAGGCGGGTGGGGTTGCTGATAGGGTCGAGGGCGCAGCCTAGGGAAAGAGACTTTCCAGAAGCGGCCGTCGTGGCGCACATCATCACCGGTCCACGCCTTGACCAGCAGTTCTTCGGCCTCGGGAAGCATCTCCAGTCCCTCGTCCATGGCGGTCCCGAAGCCGATGTACTCATACTCGTTGAAAGCCGAGCCCCGGCCGGTGCCCACGGTGAGGCGCCCATGGCTCAAGTGGTCCAGGAGGGCGGTCTGCACCGCCAAACGCACCGGGTGGTGGAGGGCCAGTTCCACCACGGCAAAGCCGATACGGACTCTTTTAGTCCGGCTGGCCACGGCAGCCCCGAACACCAGCGGGTCGGCGTAGGCCACCGCGCCATCAAAGTGGTGCTCCGTCAACCAGACTGCGTCCAGCCCAATCTCCTCGGCCAGGTCCACCTCTCGAAGGGTGTTCTCGATGACCTGATGGTCGCCCTCCGGGTTACTGCTGATGGCAAAGACGAAACTCCCGAAGCGCATCAGGCTACCTTTGCCCTTTTCAGATGGTCGGCAAAGAACTCCAAGGTTCTGGGCCAGGAGATTTGGGATGCCTCCCTCTGATAGCGGGCTGTAGTGTAATCCATGAAAGCGTGGTCGGCCCCCGGGTAGGTGTAAAACCGGTGGGGCTTCCCCAATCGAGTCAACTCGTCGTCCAGCTTGCGCATGTCATCTTGGGAAGGGTTCTGGTCGGCCTCCCCGAAGTGAAACATGAGCGGGCAGTTGATGCCGGCAGCAAGATCGAAGGGCGTCTGCGTGGCATTGCCCCAGGGCACCATGAGGTTGCCGCCGTAGTAAGAGACAGCCGCCTTGAATTGGGGGTTGGTGGCGGCTGCCAGCCAGGTGATCCGGCCCCCCATGCAAAATCCGGTGATGCCGATGCGCTCACCGTCGACTGAGGAGTGGTTGCGTAGAAATTCCACCACGGAGTTGACGTCGGCAATAATGTCCGGATCGTTCATGTGCTGGACCCTGTTGGAACGGTCGGCCAGCATTTCATTGGTAAGGCGGTGGAACAGGTTGGGGGCTGCCGCTGCGTACCCCTCGGCTGCCAGCCTGTCCGCCATTTCACGGATGAACTTGTCGACGCCACCGCCGTGCTGGCTGACCACTACGGACGGGAAGGGGCCAGGTCCATCGGGCATGGTTAAATAGACGCCCATGTCCTGGCCGCCGACGCTGATGTTCTCCCAAGATGAGGCCACGGCCCTGCGCTCCCAGTGCTTAGAACTTGAAAATGGTCCGCCCGGCATGCCGAGGCTACGGTAACCTGCCCACATCCCTGGCTTCGGCAGCATTGTAAATACGACGCGGAATTACGATGATGATAGGGTCGGGCGCCACGCATTATCTCACATCGGCATGGTGCCTGGCACGCCGTCAGCTTGACGAATGTCCACTGAGTCACGGAGACGCGGAGTTATTTCAGTTCTCCGAGCCCCTGTGTGGCTAACAAGAGCCGGGGGGCGTCAGGAAACAGGTACTAGTCGAGGTTATAGACGAAACTGACTGAGCCCAGGGTATTTGCTACCAACCCCTGCCTGGCATTACCCTAGG
>JADFQT010000236.1 GCA_022561675.1 Chloroflexota bacterium | reverse complement strand
GCATTCATCCCTACGGCCAGGACCACGTCTACTCTCTGGAGGATGGCTCTATGATCGGCTACTCTCAGCGAGAAATTGCCCAAGAACTGGCCATGAGTAGTGGGGAAAGAAACTTCGGCGCCTCTAGATTGATACACGGGCAGCCCGAGCAACTCAGCCAGTTCGACCGCCTGGTCGTTCGCCCCATCATCCGAAACTCTATCACCGACCAGCATGATAGCTCGGCTTGCCGCCATCAATAAGGATGCGGCTTCCTTAATCCCTTCCAGACTCGGTCGTGGTGAGTTATAGACTGGCCGGGACGGAACAATGTTCATTTCGGCAGATCCCTCCAAAGCATTGGAGGTAAACCCTACATACACTGGGCCCTTTGGGTGACTATTAGCTTCGTTGAAAGCCCGACGTATAGCTCCGGGAATTTGATCCGGATGGGTTAGTTCCACGGCCCACTTGGTCACCGGTCTTACCAGCTCAGCCAGATCCGTTTTCCCTTCTGTGATTTTCCGAGCATCATAATTAGCGGATGTCACGACCATAGGCGTTCCAGTATTGTAAGCATCTAACATCAGGCAAATGCCATTCGCCAGTCCGCTGTCCACATGCAAACTGACAAAAGACGCTTTTCCAGTGGCTCTGGCATAGGACTCGCCCATGCCAACGGCGACGCTTTCTTGCAAAGCTAAAATATATCTGAACTCGGGATAATCCCCCAGCATGTCAATAATCGGCCCTTCGCTGGTGCCAGGATTTCCAAATATAAGCTTCACGCCTTCCGCCTTTAGCATCTCCAGCAGGGCCTGTTTCCCAGTCATCATTTCCGACATAGAGCTCTCCAACTTTGATTAAATCTAACGGTATACCCCGGGTTGCCATCTCTAGACTCCCGGCCGGCCCTGGTAGGGTTGGAATCAAAGCCGCCGGGTTTTCCACGCCAGCAGGGCTGGAAACACGGGGAGTTTAACGCCGGCCGAGACCGTGGTCAAACCGGGAATGCGCGTAATTCTCAAGAGCGTTTGCGTAACAGCACTCATTCAATGAAATACCGGGCAAAGACCTACCCGGCAACAAAAAAATCCGTCCAGCGCAGCGATTCTGTGATATTCTTCCGGCAAGCCAAATTACCCGGTGTAGAGGAGCTCTCGCATGGAGCGCCCAGTATTTCAGCCCGTCGGAACTCCGGTGAAGGAGCTGGACACTCCCGCACTGCTCCTGGACCTGGATGTAGCCACCAGCAATATCCAAAGACTGCATCAGTTCTTTGGGGACACCAGCGCCAGGGTGCGGCCTCATGTCGGCTGCCACCAGTGTCCGAGGTTGGCTCATCTACAGATGGCTGCCGGCGGCACCGTTGGGGGAATCGCCGTCACCACCGTTGGAGAGGCTGAGGTTTTTAGCGACGCCGGCTTCAACGACATCCTGGTGACCAGGGAAGTCGTCAGCCGGCCGGCTATTCGCCGGCTGTGCGGACTGGCTCAGCTTACGCGGATCACCGTAGCCGTGGACCATCCTCAGAACGTCGCCGATCTGTCCCAAGCCGCCGCCGGCGCGGGAGTCGTCCTGCGGGTCTTGGTGGAGTTGGACGCAGGAATGGGGCGATGCGGAGTGGCCCCGGGACCGGCGGCATTGGAGTTGGCACGCGGGGTGAACAGCTTGGCCGGCCTGGAGTTCTCGGGGTTGATGGCCAATGAGGGGCCGGTGCCTGACCAGGACTGGGAGAAGGTTGCTGGCGAAAACCACCGCCGTTTGCAGTTAGTGGTGGATACCCGGGAACTCATTGAACGAGAGGGACTGGCGGTAGCCACCGTCAGCGTGGGGGGCACCTATAACTACGATACTGCCGGTCGAATGTCAGGGGTCACGGAGGTGCAGGCGGGAATATATCCGCTGATGGACCACCGGTCCAGCCGGGTTCGTCCGGAATTCGTCCCGGCGGCCAAGATTTTATCAGAGGTAATCAGCCACCCCATAGAGAGTCGGGCCATAGTCGACGCGGGCCATAAGGCCACCGGTCCGGACGCAGGCCTGCCGGTGGTTGAAGGAATTCCCGGTGCGACGGCCTCCCGCTTCAGCGCCGAGCACGGCATCCTGGAGCTGGAGAACCAGGCCGTGAAGGGACTGCAGCCAGGAGACAAGGTCTGGATGGTGCCCTTCGACCTGGCCCTTGCGGTAAATCAATTCGATTATTTCCGGGCCGTGCGACAAGGCAAGCTGGTCGGCTATTGGCCCATCGCTGCCCGGGGGCGGTTCGACTAGGCGGTATCGCGGCACAACAATTACCTGGAGGTAGCAGGTGCAGTTTTCATTGAGGCCCCAGATCGGGACATCCCTGGAAGACCTGGATACCCCTTGCCTGATCCTGGACATGGATGCCCTGGACCACAACATGGCGACCATGGCCGAGTATTACCAGGATCGAAGCGCCAAGCTTCGAGGTCATGGCAAGAATCACAAGAGTCCGGCTATCGCTCACCGCCAGATTCGGCGGGGTGGGACGGTCGGCGGAGTTTGCGCCGCTAAAGTGGCCGAGGCGGAGGTGATGGTCCACGGAGGAGTTCCCAGCGTTTTCGTTACCAGTGAAATCACGGCTGCTTTAAAGATAAAACGGCTGTGCACCCTGGCCCAGCAGGCCGAGATTTTGGTTGCCTGCGAAAACCTGGACAATGCCCGCGATCTGTCCGAAGCCGCCGCCGCTCAGGGGGTTGACCTGGGGGTGGTTATCGAGATAGAGACCGGCTTAAGGCGTTGCGGGGTCCAGAATCCAGAGCAGGGCGTTGCCCTGGCCAAGGGGATAGGGTCCCTGCCGGGGATCAGCTTTCAGGGGATCATGAGCCACCAGATGATGGACCAGCCCTCGGCGGAGCGGGAGGACCGGGTCACCGAGGGACGGCAGCTGATCCAGAAAGTCCTCGACCTGAAGCAAGCGATAGAGGCGGCGGGGATTCCGGTGGCCGTCGTTTCAACCGGGGAGACCTGGAGCTACGATGTGGCGGGAGAGATTCCCGGGGTTACTGAAGTTCAAGGCGGCACCTACCTGCTGATGGAAACCAGCTACGATTACATGAGCGATTTCCAATTTGCGGGTAAGGTTTTGACCACCATCATCAGCACTCCCAGGGCTGGAGTCGCCGTGGGGGATGCCGGCATCAAAGCGGTGGGTTCCCTTAAAGGCATGCCCGCCGTGGATGGGCGGCCGGGCGTGGTGGTGGAGTCGATGGACGCCGACCACGCGATGTATCGACTCAGTGCGGAATTCCAACTGCAGATAGGGGAACAGCTGTGTTTGATTCCGGCTCAACAGGATGCGATGGTCAGCCGTTGGGACCGCTTCGTTGGGATCCGCGACGGCAAAGTGGAAGCCGTCTGGGATATCGAAGCTCGAGGTTGTCATAACTAGAACGGGCATCAAAATTCCAGCCGGGCAGGGAAGTACCCTTCCCAATGCCCGCTGCGAACGGGCACCCGGGCCCGCTGCTTAGAGGGTGTTTAAAACCCCAATGTCTCCCCCTTGCTAAGGGGGAGATTTAGAGGGGGTCTCCTAACCCCACCTAGCCTCCCCTTGGTAAGGGGAGGGACTTTTTAAACACGCTCCGAGAGCAATTCAGGCTATTCCATTCCACCGGCCAGGCCCACGCCGGCAGCCAAATCCCCAATAGCAGGAGCAAGCTCATGACCACCCCCGCGGAAAATCAGGCGACGCAACCCCAGTTCACCGAGACCCAGCTCACAGAGCTTCAGGATTCCGCTTTGGAACACCTGTGGGTATACCTCAGAGAGCCCAGCGACATGGCCGAGAAGGGAGAGCCCCAGATTTTCGTGGAGGGGAAGGGATGCCGGGTTACTGACGCTTTGGGACGCACCTACATCGATGCCATGTCCGGGCTCTGGCTGAAGAACGTGGGCTATGGTCGCACTGAGATCGCCGATGCCGCCTATCAGCAGATGCTCAAGTTTACCTATA
>JADFQT010000026.1 GCA_022561675.1 Chloroflexota bacterium | reverse complement strand
CGAGCGTTTTGAGGCTGGATTACCCCCAGGGAAAGGGCAGGGTCCTCACCGTAGCCTCCCAGCATGTTGCGGACCAGCTCTTCGGTAGCGGGAACCACCGGCAGGCCGTCGGTCCAACCCCGTTCCTCGTAGTAGTCTTGGATCAGGTCGAAGGAGTCGGACACCTGCACCCGGCGCGATTTGAGAGTCGTGGGATTCGCCATGGCCTTCCTCGCCAGTCTCTAGGAAACCGGCAATATTGTCTGGTATATTTGTCCGCGAGATTCCCGATTCAGCCGGTGGTCAAGAGGCCAACGATTTCCTCGGCGTAGTCGTGGGCCATCTGCTTAACTTGGGGAACCGACTTGGGGGTCAGAGGGCTGGGCAGGATCACGATGCGGACGCCGGGCATGCCCAGGGAATTGGCGCGGGCGTGGGCTGCCCTGGTAAAAGCGCTGGTGATGACGCTAACGGAAGGAATTCCCCGGGACTCGGTCATAACTGTGTCGTGGAGACCCCACGCCGTGCAGGACCCTCAATCAGCTATGCCGTGTATTACGGCGTCACACTCCTCAATCAGCTCATCCAGAGTCTCTTCGGCGCAGGGGGCGCTGAAGCTGAACTTACTGCGGTAGATCACCTTCTTGGCGTGATACTTCTGCACCAGCACCGACTGCAGCTCTTCTAAGAAAGCGTCGGCGTGGTATTTGCGGTTTTCCAGCAGACCCACCACTTTGCCTTCCAGGCTAGGGAGTACCGCGCTTACTCCAACCTCTTCTGGCACCTCTTCAAGACGGGGATCCAGAATCTGGATAGTACGGGATTCGGTGGTCATAGATTTTCTCCTCGTATCGCTGGGCCTAATATCGTTGAGCCCTTGGCCAGTACTCAAGCACCCAAGTAGGTTAAACAAAGGGGCAATAATTGTCCAGTCCCAGCGGGGTATTGGTTGTCCTTCTTAAAAAATTTCCCCTTGTTGAGTCGAGGCTCAGTAAATACCCGTTTAATGGAGTTCGTGTAAACGCCTTCACTTACTGATAGCGGGGCGTAGTGGGTTAAAATGTTCGCACGCATCAGCCACCTCTAGCTTCCTCTTTCAGGAGGGACAGTTCTCCTGCTAACCCACCCGCTGAGTTCAGGGCCGGACCTGGTGGTATAATGCGCCGCGTTCCCGTCGAAGAGTTAAGTCTGGTATCAAATCTTTTGGGGGAGAAGGCACGTTGTGAGGGTACGTTTTGAATGATCCATCCCTAATTCCAGCGATGGTTCCGGGACCTCCAGAGGAATCCTGGGCCGATGTGGGAGAGTTGCGGATTCGCTACCTGGATTGGGGCGGGGATGGCCCGCCGGTGCTGGCCCTGCACGGCCTGGCTTCCTCGGGCCATTGGTACGAAAGAGTGGCAGCCCGGCTCAGCCCTGGCTACCGCATTATCGCTCCCGACCAGCGAGGGCACGGCCGGACTACTCAGGCGCCCAGTGGCTATGACTGGGAGACTCTGGCCCGGGATATGGCCGGTCTGATAGAGCACCTGGGGCTGGACCGGGTGGCGGTTTTGGGACACTCCTGGGGCGGGCACGTAGCCACGAATCTGGCGGCCCGGTTCCCTCAGCGGGTCAGCCGATTGGTGCTGATCGATGGTGGATTCCAAAACGGCCGCCTGCTGCCCGACGCCACCGAGGAATCCTTCCGGGCCCGGTTTGGACCCCGCGACGTCACCGGGAACCGGGAGGAATTTCTGGAACGGCTGCGGATTCAGCTGGCCGAGTGCTGGGGCGAGGACCTGGAGCGTATCGTACAAACGATGGTCTATGAGGATGAGAATGGGCAGATCCGGGACATTCTCCACCCGGATCATCACGCCCAGGTGCTGACGGCCATGTGGAATGAACCTCCTTCGGAAATTATTCCCCAAATTAGCTGCCCTATCTTGATCGTGCCCGCCGGCCCCAAAGCCGACCGGGCCGATACTGAATTCTCCAGGATGCGAGAAATTATGGTGGCGGCCGCGGCCCAGGCTGCCAAGCAGGCCCAGGTCCGGTGGATTCCGGAAACTATTCACGATATCGGTTATCACAAGCCCCAGGAGTTGGCCCAGGTCATTCAGGAGTTTCTTCAGGAGTTTGTTGAGGAGGAGTAGACGAGCCCGGCGAAGCAGGTGGTTGCTGACGGTGCTCGCCGTAGTGGTGCTGGTTGGGGTGCTGCAGGCTCGCCTCGACCTGTTAGGCCGGTTGGGAGATCAGGAATGCCGGACCGTACTGTGTTGTGAAGAATGTCCGGCTTTACGGGTGTCCCGGGTTATTGACGGCGATACCTTCGACAGTTCCGCCGGACGGGTACGCCTCTTTGGCGTAGACACGCCGGAACGAAATGAAAGGTGTTACGCCGAAGCCAGCCGCCGCCTCAGTCGACTTGCAGGTAAGGAAGTTAGGGTGGAAGCCGGACCGAGGTCCGGGGATGGTGATCGACTGCTTTTCTACGTATATACCAGAAACGGAGAGAGCATTGAAGAACGGCTGGTCCAGGAGGGGTTAGCCCAGGCCTGGACCAGAGACGGCCAACATCGAGATTTCTTGGTTGGTCTAGAGCAGTCCACCAGGTTGTCCGGGACCGGATGTCTCTGGTAGCCGGATGTTTTTGGTAGTAGAGGAAGGCATAGCCAGCCAGGGTTAGTTAATCCGGGCTGGCTAATCCCGGCTATTTAATCATTGTCAGCCGGGGCCAGGATGCCCGCACCGCCGGTGTCGGGTTCCACCGCGCCGTTGTGGCTCAGGCCATAGTTGATGGCGTACAAACGCGCGTAAACACCCCGCTTCAGCAGCAGCTCGTCATGGCTGCCTACCTCCACCACCCGGCCGTGGTCCAGCACCACGATCTTGTCGGCATTGCGAATGGTGGAAAGCCGGTGGGCAATCACAATGGAGGTGCGGCCCACCAGTATCTTCTTCAGCGCGTTCTGAATTAGAACCTCGGTATGGGTGTCGATGCTGGCGGTCGCCTCGTCCAGAATTAGAATCCGCGGGTTGGCGACGATGGCCCGCGCAAAGCTGAGCAGCTGTCGCTGGCCCACGCTGAGATTTACACCCCGCTCCGCCAGCACGGTATCATATCCCTGCTCCAGGGCGAGGACGAACTCGTCGGCGCCCACGGCTCGGGCCGCGGCGTAAATCGCTTCGTCGTCGACATCTTCATGGCTGTAGCGGATGTTCTCTTTGACCGTGCCTGAGAACAGGTAAGGCTCCTGCAACACCATGCTCATCTGGCTGACCAGCGACTGCCGCTTCACCTCTTTCAAGTCGTGGCCGTCAATCAAGATTTTGCCCTTGGTAACGTCGGCGAACCGGTGGATCAGCGTGACCAGGGTACTCTTGCCGGCTCCGGTGGAGCCAACCAACGCCACATTCTCCCCAGGCTGGATGTGGATGTTGATATCCTGCAGTACTTCCACGCCGGGCACGTAGTGGAAGGAGACTCCCTGAAACTCTATTTCTCCCTTCACCGGCGGCATGTCTATGGCATCCGGGGCATCCTTAACCTCGGGTTCCAGGTCAATCAGCTCGAATATACGCACGCCAGCGGCCATGGAGCGCTGTAGCTGAGTGTACTGCATGGTCAGGTGTCGAATGGGCTCGAAGAAGCGCTGAATGTACAGGGCAAAGGCCAACAGGACTCCCCATTCCAGGCTCCCGCCCTGTACCATACTGCCCCCCACCAGCACCACGCCGAACCCCATGCCCAAGCCGATCAATGTTTCGACCGATGGCTGCAGGCCACCGGAGTAACGGCTAGCCTGAAGATTGGCGCTCATATACTCGTGGTTCAACCCCTCAAAGTGCTCCAGGTTCGCTTCCTGCCGATTAAGGCTCTCCACCACCCGCACTCCGGTGATGTTCTGGTTGTACTCGCCGTTGACCATGGCGATGGCCCGCCGGATGCGCATGAAGGAGCGCCGGGCGAACCGCTGCCAATAGCCCAGAATAAGAACGAGCACCGGGATCACGCTGAGACAGACCAGCGCCAGGCGCCAGTCGATGATCAGCATGACGGCTACAATACCCACCAGGCTGAGGATATCGGCCAGGCTTATCACTATGATCTCGAAAAGCTCTTGTAGCTGGAGAACATCGCTGATGCTTCGGGACATGATCCGTCCCACCGGCGTGCGGTGGAAAAATGAGGGTGAAAGACTCTGAAGATGGTTGAATATCTGGGTGCGCAGGCTATACAGAACACCTTGCCCCACCTTGGCCATGAAGACAAACTGGACATAGTTGGCGCCGAAATGGACCAGGGTTATAACGAGGAAGCCCAGGCCCACCAGATGAAGCCGTCCCAGGTTGCCCTCGGCGATGGCCCAGTCGACGCCGAACAAAATAAACAGGGGTATGGCCACGTTGGCCGCCGTGTAGACAAGAACTGCGGCCAGGCTGATCATGGTATCTCTTTTGTAATTCCGCACATACGAGCCAAGCCGCATTACAACCTTGTTGTCGTAGGGGTTGCCCAGCCTTTCATCATCGCTGAGGTTGTCCATGTTGGGGGTGCGCATGCCTCCAGCATTTAGGCCGCGCATGTTGCCCATCATGCCACCGAATCCGCCGCCGCCTCCTCCTCCGTGGTGCATCTAGTTATCACCCCCATTGTCGCCGGCAACGACCGCGTCCAGCATAACCTCCTCCTGGGGGCGCAGTTGCAGCTCGTATATCTCCTGGTAAATCCCTCCCTGGTTGACCAGTTCCTGGTGAGTCCCCTGCTCCACGATTTTCCCGTCCCGTAACACCAGGATCAGGTCGGCCTGTCGCACCGTGCTCAGGCGGTGAGCGATGACGAAGGTCGTGCGGCCCTTGACCACCTCCGCCATGGCCTCATGGATGAGACGTTCGGTCTCCACGTCCACGCTGGATGTGGAGTCGTCCAAAATCAGCACTGGAGGGTCGATCAAGATGGTCCTCGCGATGGACAGTCGCTGACGCTGCCCACCGGAAAGGGTGGCTCCCCGCTCTCCCACCCAGGTGTCGTAACCGTCGGGCAGACTCATGATGTGGCCATCAAGCTGGGCAATTTTCGCCGCGCGCACCACATCCTCATGGGTCGCGTTAACCACCCCGTAGGCAATATTGTCTCTTATGGTGGCGCTAAAAAGGTAAACGTCCTGCTGCACGATGCCGACGTTGTGGCGCAGGGACTGCAATGTGAAATCACGGACGTCCTGACCGTCAATGGAGATGGAACCGGCGGTGACATCGTAGAAGCGGGGGAGCAGGTTGACAATGGTGCTCTTACCACTACCGGGAGCGCCCAAAATAGCCGTTACCTGACCGGGCGCGGCATCGATGCTAACTTCCTTCAGCGCTGGTACCCGCGAGTCGTAGGAAAAAGATACCTGGTCAAACCTTACGTGCCCCTCCCCCCGGGGCATAACGCTGGCATCGGATTTCTCCTCCACCGGAGACTGGGCATCCAGCACCTCGAAGAGGCGTCTTCCTGAGGAGATGGCCCGGGCAAAGCTGTTGATGATTTGGGCGCTGGCCCGTATTGGAAAGGTGAGGCGGTTCAGGAGCAAGATGAAGGCGGCGAGGCCTCCCGGGGTAAGGTTTCCCCTGATGACCTCCCATCCGCCGTACCAGAGGATCAGGCCCAGGGCCAAGGTGAAGTAAAGGGTCAGCCAGGAGCTGTTGACACCCTGCAGCCGCTCCGATTTATAGTATAGCTGCCGCAGCTCTTGCGCCTTACGGTCGTAGTTTCGCTTTTCGTACTCCTCCGAGGCAAAGGCCTTCACCACGTGAATCCCCACCAAGTTTTCCTGTAGCTTGGTGGTCAACTCCCCCATTACCTCCTGGACATGCAACCACATGGCCCGCAGCTTTCCCAACACCAGGGAGGACCGGACCACCAGGAACGGCACAAACACCAGGCTGATCAGGGCCAATTGCCAGTTGAGGGCGAGCAATAAGGAGGTAATAAGGACCACGAGGATCATAACTTCCAGGGAGCGGATCAAACCCATGTTGACAAAACGCCGCACGGCTTCGATGTCCGAGGTGGCCTTGGACATGAGGTTGCCGGTATGTTCCTTGTCGTGGAAGGCAAAGCTCAGGTGTTGGAGCTTGTCGTATAAGAGGTTCCGCAGGTCGTAGACCACCTTGTGGGAGAGGGAGTCGGTGGCATAAGTGCGAGCGAAGTCGCTGAATCCGCGAATCACGGTGGTAAAAAGCAGCGCCAGGGCGAACACCAAAAGGATCTGGCGTTGGGTTTCGTCTCCAATAGCGGCGGTGAAAGTGCTAAGAAGGAAGTTGACGAAAGGGTCAAGCCAAGTTTGGCGATCAGTTGCAGTCTCGGTAATATGGTTGATGGCGTCCCGGAAAAGCAGGGGCATGACCAGGGAAAAGACGATAGAGGCTATGAAGCTAGAATATGCCAGGACCATCCGAACCGGATGATTCCAGGCGATACCTGTGATTCGAATTAATATTCGCATTTACTGTTTTCGGCTATCCCTCACCACGGAAGATTCGCGTTATTCGGGTCAACTCTAAACTTGTACCGCCGGGAAAACTATTGCTGCAACCGGGCTCTGCCCGTCGGGTCTTCTTTTTCGGCCAGGTTTCGGGGCCATTCCGTAGCTTTGTCAGGTATCTAGGATCGATTTACGACAACAGAGGCTATCATAAACCTGGCACTCGGAAAATTCAAGCTGGTGGCGGGGCAGGCCGGGGAATGTTTAGCCGGCGGAAGCTCGAATTCCACCCTTCCCACTCCGCAGTTGACAGCTCCAATCCGCCGGACTGATTAACCCAGGCCCCTGGCCGGGCCCTTGATCCGGGGACGGCGGCACAAGCGACGAAACCGCGGATAATTGCCACTCTGGCTTCTCCTGAGATGAGCGCCCAAAACAGCACCGCCTTTTGGCCGTCGCGGCTAGGAGGACAGTCTGGTAGACTGGTTCCAATGCTAATACAGAAGTGAAACCCGCAGCGTCGCCATAGGCTTCCATGTCGCTTCTACATTAGTTTCGGCTTTGGGCTACATGTGCTCGGGGGCGCTCATGCCCATCAGCCCCAGGCACCGGCGAAATACGACTTGAGCTGCTTCTACCAATTTCAAACGCGCCAGGGTCACTTCGGCATCCTCCGGGTTGGCGGAGATAACCCGGCAGTTCTCGTAGAACCCGTGGAAAGCGGTGGCCAACTCCAGCGCGTAATGCGGCAGGTGGTGGGGCTCCAGGGCCCTGGCCGCCTGCTCCACCAGCTCCGGCAGCCGGATCATGGTGCGGATTAGATTCAGCTCGTTGGGGTCGGTCAACAAGGCAACGTCGCCGGAGCTCCAGTCGATGCCGCGTTCGTGAGCCAGATTAAGGATACTGTGATTCCTGGCGTGAGCGTACTGAACGTAGTAGACCGGGTTTTCCGAGGACTCTTTCTTGGCCAATTCCAGGTCGAATTCCATATGAGTGGAAGCCGCCCTGGCCAGAAAGAAAAAGCGGCAAGCGTCCAAGCCTACATCATCCACCAATTCCCGCAGAGTAACGAACTCCCCAGTCCGCTTGGAGGCTCGCACCGTTTCCGAGCCCCGCTTCAAGGTAACAAGCTGGGAGATCAGAATGGTCAGGGCGTCGGCATCCACGCCCATGGCGGAAACGGCCGCTTTCATCCGAGAAACGTGCCCCTGATGGTCGGCCCCCCAGATGTCGATTACCCTTTGAAAGCCGCGCTTCAGGAACTTGTTGTAATGGTAGGCGATGTCGGAGGCGAAGTAGGTAGGCTCGCCGGTGGAACGCACCACCACGCTGTCCCGGTCCTCACCCTCATTGGAACCTCCCGATGAACCTCCGGGGGAACCTCCCGGCAAGTTGGAATTGAACCAGGTGGCTCCATCCCTCTCCGACAGATAATTACCTCGGCGGAGCAAGTCCATCGCCTGCTCGTACTCCTGATTCTGGAACAGAGATGATTCGGTGAACCAGTTTTCAAACTCGACCCCGATCTGGATCAGGTCCTCCCGGATCACCTCGATTATCTTCTCTCGAGCCAGGCCCCCGATCTCCTTTATGGCCTGCTCTTCGTCGAGTCCGGCGCGGAGTCCGGCCGGGAGGCCGGCGCGTTTTTCTGGCAAAAACCGGTCCCCTGCCGAGTCGATAAGCTCTTGCGCTATCTCTTTAACGTAGTCGCCCACATAGGCGTTGGCCGGCATTTCGGCGTCTTGTCCCAAGCCCTGCCGATACCGGGCGTAGACCGACCGATAGAAGGCGTCCATCTGGTTTCCCGAGTCATTGACGTAATACTCCCGGGTAACGTCATACCCGGCAGCCCGCAGCGTGTTGGCCAGGGTGCTGCCCAAGACCGCGCCCCGAGCGTGGCCCACGTGCACCGGCCCGGTGGGGTTGACGCTGACGAACTCCACCATTACCCGCTGACCCCGGCCGGCGTCTACATTCCCGAATTCCGGCCCGGCCTGGCGTATCGCTTCCACTTGCTGCTGAATCCAGGAGTCGCTGAGGTAGAAGTTTACGAATCCGGGAGGCGAGGTTTCCACCCGTTCAAGCTCATCGGCGCCCGGGATTCGCTCGACCACCATTTCGGCCAGCTTCACCGGGTTGATCCGGGTGGCTCTGGCCAGCTGGAGGGGCAGGTTGGTGGCGAAGTCGCCGTGGGAGGGATTGGAGGGACGCTCGATTTCAATATTGGGCGCGGCTTCAAGTTGCAGTACCCCTTCCGCCCGGGCCCGCTCTATGGCAGCTGCGACCATATTGTGGATGATATCTTTAACTAGAGGCTGAGACATTCCGCCGGGTTCCTTAAAAATAAATCGGTCTCCCGGGAATTGGCCCCGGGATTCGCCAACGATTCCGCAGGGAGCTAAGAGATGCAGTTCCAGGAAGCTAGATGGACCCAAAGATATATAGGGATATCCTAACACAGAGAGCCGCTGGTCGAACCTAGATGATCCGACTGGGAAGCACCGATTTAGGTGGGCGGTCCCGCGCCGGGGGCTCAACTGCTGGTCGGCCCGGCCTACGCCAGTTTGGTGGCACAACCCCTGAAAACTCGCACCTTGCGGCTGGCCCAAGCTGGGAGCGAAGCGGCGAGCCTCCGGCGTCTACCCTTCAGCCAGCTGAAAGGGAAAGCCCAGGGCGCTATCCGGGTCTATGTTCGCCGTGAAATAACCCTCCGCGCTCTGGGTTATACCATCCTCTCCCCTTAGCTTGTTCCCCTTGCCAGCCAGCTCTTTGGCCGCGCTCCGCACGTCATCAACTCCAAAGGCTATGTGGTAAACGCCCGGCCCTTCCTCTGCCAAGAACTTGCCCATCTTGGAGTTGGCGTCCAGGGGCTCGGTGAACTCCAGGTTGGTGGAACCGACCTTGTAGATGGCGTTTTTCATGCCTCGGCTCTCGTAAACCTGCACTTTGACCGGTGTCATTCCAAAGTTGCGGTCCATGTATTCGACCATCTGGTCCGCGTCGTGAACCAGGATGCGAACGTGATGCACGAAGTTGAACATATTCTCTCCTGCCAGATAAACATCGGTCGTCTAAACGACGGGCGTCGGCGCGGTTAAAGCCACCGCATTCTAGCCTCGGTGCTTCACCCGGTCAAACTAACCGGCACGGTCAACCTGACAGGCTGCCTCCTTTGCCATGACCTGGCTCCGCTGGTTAGAATGGGCTATAGCCCACTAAACCCACGGGGGGCTGCACAGGCTTTGGAGGTAGGAGATGCCGGGTGATATAGGACTGGTAGGTGGAGAAGAGTTCCGGGTTGGCTGCGAAGAGATGGACCGGGAAATCATGCGGGCATCGGGTCAAGATCCGGCGCGGGTGGTGATCATCCCCACCGCTGCCGTAACCGGTCCGAAGAAGGCCGCCAATGACGGCGTCAGACATTTCTCCAGCCTGGGTGGCGACGCTGAAAGTTTAATGGTTCTGGACCGCAGCCACGCGGATGACGCTGGTCTGGCCGGGTCCCTGGCCGGAGCTGGAGTGATTTACTTCACCGGGGGCAGTCCCGACCATCTTCTGACTACTCTGCGCGACTCCCTCCTCTGGCGGGCGATACTAGAGGCTGCAGACCAGGGAGCGGTGTTGGCCGGCTCCAGCGCCGGCGCCATGGTGCTGGGGGAAATGATGCGCCGGCCCCGCCTGGGCGGTTGGGTAGACGCCCTGGGCATCACCCCAGGGTTGGCGGTGCTGCCTCATCACGAGAGCAGCGATCCGGCGCAAACCTCCAGCCAACTGCTATCCCAGACTTCGGGCGGTCTCACCGTGTTGGGCATAGACGCCCGCACCGGCTGTCTGGGCCGTCCCGGAAGCTGGCGGGTGGTGGGCTCGGGAAGAGTAACCGTTTACCAGGGCGCCGGATGGCAGATTTATGATTCCGGAGCCCATCTGCCCGGGGACGTTTAGCGCGGCGAACGCCATTTGGGAGGCGGCACAGTTGGAACAGCGTAGTGTAGATAGAAGATTCCTGGACCTACTGCCTGCCGAGATTGAAAGCTGGCAAGGACAGGGCATAATTACCCCACAACAGGGTCAGGCTATCATCGACACTTACCCAGCCCCAGCTCCCCCTCGGGGTTCTTATGGCCGATTGGTAACTGTCCTGGCTATCCTGGGAGTGGTGCTTCTTGCCCTGGGTGTGATTCTGTTCTTCGCCTCCAACTGGGGAGAAATTCCCAGGATACTCAAACTTGCCATGTTCCTGATAGGCGTTCCCACCACCTACATTATTGGTTACTGGCTTCGCTACCGCCGGGGCTACCACAGAGTGGGTATGGCCGCCATATTCTTGGCTACGCTATTCTACGGAGCTGGGGTTCATCTGGTGGCGCAAGCATACAATGTTCCGGTCAACGACCCCCAGCTGTTCCTCTTCTGGTTCCTGGGAGTGCTGCCTGTGGCCTACGTTACTCGGTCCCAGGCAATCCTCGTGCTAAGTATCCTGTTATTCCTAGCGTCGGTGGGGTTCCTGCTTCCGCTGTGGCTGGACGACGGCGATGCCATTCCCTTCCTGGTATTTCCCCTGTACCTGGTTTTGGGGCTGATGCTTTTCGGCCTGGGCAGATTTCAGGCCCAGTTCGACCTGACTCGGACCTACGCCAGGGCCTATGAAATCTTTGGGATGCTGACCACCTTTGGGGCATTGTATCTGTTGACCTTCCGTTTTTGGTTTGAGGAATTTCGTCGTCGTGACCTCGCGAGCCCGGGAACGGTGGCCTGGGAGTTCTGGCTGGTGCTGTTTGCGGCTACCGCGCTGGCGGCGCTTTCTCTTGGTGGCACCACCTGGCAGCAGATTCGGATACACCGGCCCCTGCTGACTCTTCCCTATGAATTGGTTTCTTCTTTTATCCTGCTGATCGCGGTTTTCTTGCTGATATATCTGCCGGGGGGAAACGACCTTACCTATCCCTTGATCTTCAACGCCTTTTTGCTCCTGGGTATCGTCGGCTTGGTCTTTTTAGGGTATTTTCGCAGTGAAGAGGTCTGGATCAATATAGCCCTGATATTCTTCGGTTTGGACGTGTTCTCCCGCTACTTTGAATTTAGCTTCGATCTGTTTGACCGGTCGCTGGTCTTTGTAGGAGCGGGAAGCATTCTGCTGGCCGGGGGATTCCTCCTGGAGCGGGGCCGCCGCAAGGTGTTGGAAAGAATACGAACGTCAGGAGGCGAGGTATGAGCCACAAGTTTAAAGTTGCCTTCTTTGCCATCGTCGCCGCCCAGATGGTGCTGCTGCTGGCAATGATCGGGGTTAAGGAGTATACGCTTCGGACCGGGACCACTGTGGTGTTACAGACGGTTCCAGTGGACCCAAGGTCCATGCTCCAGGGCGATTTCGTGATCTTGCAATATAAGATTGCGACGCTGCCCGCCCACCTTCAAACGCGAAAGCTGGCCAAGGGAACTGTCGTGTACGTAGTCTTGAGAAAAGGTCAGGAAGTATGGGAAGCAGAGGGCTACGATCTGTTCCAGCCTGGACTTGGGGAGGTGTTCATCAAGGGTAGGGTAGATGGCTCCGGGCGACTTGACTTCGGCCTGGGGACTTACTTCGTGCCCGAAGGCACCGGTCGCATCATCGAGCGGGCCAGCGACATCAAGGTCAAGGCTACGATCAATAGCCAGGGTAGCGCGGTGATTAAGGAGATTCTGGTTGATGGAGAACCGTTCAGCCCAGGGTCGGAATAACCTGTTTGGGCAAGCAACCCAGAGCCCCTTTTGGGGAGCATCAGCTTCTCCGTCGTCGCAACTCTTCCCAAACCGCTTTAGGGGAAACACCGGAAGCCGCCATCAGCACCAGGGTGTGGTAAAGCAGGTCCGCCACCTCACCGGCTAGCTCTTCCGGATCATCGCTGCCCACCGCCGCCAGAGCCGTTTCGCCGGCCTCTTCAATGACCTTCTGGGCCACCCGACTGACTCCTTCCTGGAGGAGGCTGGCAGTATAGCTACCTTCCGGCCGTTCCGCCTGACGATCTTTGATCACCGCGAATAGCTCGTCCAGGATGCCCGGCCCGGCTTCCGCGGAGTCATAGTCTTCCGGCAGGTCGTGGAGCGAGTGGAAGAAACAGGAGACCTCGCCAGTGTGGCAGGTGGGACCTTCCGGCTCTACTTTCAACAGAATGGTGTCCATGTCGCAGTCGACCCAGGCCTCCTTCAGGTTCAGGTAGTTCCCTGAGATCTCTCCCTTGTGCCAGAGGTCTTCCTGGCTGCGGCTGTAAAACCAAACCTGGCCCCCCTCCAGGGTGCGCTTCAATGAACCCGGATTCATGTAGCCCAGCATCAATACCTGGCCGGTTTTGTAGTCCTGGGCAATAGCCGGCACCAGGCCCCTTTCGTCAAGCTTGATGTTCATTCGATGTCCCCTCGTGTCTCCTCCAGTGTCATGGTCGGGCGGTGTCATGGTCGGGTGCTGCTTAGCTTTCGGACGGCTGAGTGCGAATCGGCAGCCCCCGCGCCTTCAGGTACTCCTTGGCCTGCTGGATGGAGTAGGTGCCGAAGTGAAAAATGCTGGCGGCCAGCACGGCGTCGGCTTGACCCTCGTCAAAGGCCTGGAACAGGTGGTCCAGGTTTCCCGCACCTCCGCTGGCGATGACTGGTACGGACACCGACTGGGAGATGGCTCGGGTCAAAGCCAGGTCGTAGCCCTCCAAATGACCATCGGCATCCATGCTGGTCAGCAGGATCTCTCCTGCGCCCAGCTCCACCACTCTTTCGCCCCAACGCACGGCGTCAATTCCAGTGGAGATGCGCCCGCCGTGGGTATACACCTCCCAACCGGAATCAGGCGTAAGAGCCAGGCTTCCCAATCGGGCCAAAGACTCGGGACGATCCGGGGTTATCCGTTTGGCGTCGATGGCAACCACAATGCACTGATTGCCGAATTGGGCCGCTCCCTTCTGGATCAAAGAGTGGTCGTTGACGGCGGCGGTATTGACCGACACTTTGTCGGCCCCGGCGTTCAGCATGCGGCGCATGTCCTCGACGCTGCGGATGCCCCCTCCCACGGTCAGGGGGATGAAAACCCGCTCCGACACGCGCTGCACCACGTCGATCATGGTATCCCGGGCATCGGCGCTGGCGGTGATGTCCAGGAACACCAGCTCGTCGCCGCCTTCCCGGTCATATACGGAGGCCAGCTCCGCTGGGTCTCCGGCGTCCCGCAAATTCACGAAGCTGGTGCCTTTGACCACTCGACCGGCGTCTACATCGAGGCAGGGGATAATTCTTTTCGTCAGCATGCTTCTCGCCGGGGTTGGACGACCCTAATGCAGTATAACATCGGCGGCCCTGGCTGCCGAACCGTTGCCGTATACGGCGTGCCCCAGTCTATATATAATTCTCGAGATACAATTTTAAAGTCCGGGCCGGGACGTCCCAAATCTGACTTTCTGGAGGATTAAGATGGCGGATATGAGTTTGGAAGAGGCGGAAAGGATTCTGCAGGCTGCCAAGGCCAAGGCGCTGGAGATGGGCGTGAAGCTAAGTATCTCCGTGGTGGACGCCCGGGGCGACCTCAAGTGTATGGTCCGCATGGACGGCGCACCCTGGCGCACGCCCTACGTATCCCGGGGCAAAGCCAGAGCCTCGGCCTGCTTCGGCCTTCCCAGCGGCGATTTGACGGAGCGGGCGATGACTCCGGTGATGCGCGCGGTTATGGAGGTGGAGCGTGGGGAGTTTGTGCCCGGTCAAGGGGCGCTGCCGATCCATCGGGGTGGCGAGCTTATCGGCGCAGTCGGGGGCAGCGGAGGCACGGCTCAGGAGGACGAAGACGCCTCCCGCGCGGGAATAGCCGCTCTTTAAAAGGACGTTTTAAATGTCCCTCCCATTGCTAAGGGGAGGTTAGGAGGGGTCACAACACCCCCTCTTAATCTCCCCCTTGACAAGGGGGAGCAACCAGCTTCTCACACACCCTGCTAGGTTCATTTATTTAGGCCAGCACTTTGTAACGGTAGCGGGAGGAGAGCAAGTCGCCCTCGGCGAAGCGGCTATATCGCA
Organism: Chloroflexota bacterium; assembly: GCA_022561675.1. GTDB lineage: Bacteria > Chloroflexota > Dehalococcoidia > Lucifugimonadales > UBA3495 > JADFQT01. The sequence goes on along the minus strand of JADFQT010000026.1, from coordinate 96 downwards.
ATGGCGCCAGGTCGACGACGCTGGCCTCTCCCTCAACTATAAGCTCGGCCATGCCCTGGCCAATGGCAGGGGACAGCTTGAAGCCATGCCCGCTGA
>JADFQT010000025.1 GCA_022561675.1 Chloroflexota bacterium | reverse complement strand
GAACAGCTCCGCGTTTCTTTGGCTATCCCCCTGGCCGGCTAAATCTTTGAGGCTAACCCTTTCCGAAAATCCCGGCCCAGCGAGCCGACCCAGTGAGAATGATATGAGCATATTCCGCGTTTACTCCGGCGACGATGGTGAATCCCACTTCGAGGACGTGACTCCCGACCAGTTTGCGGAGATAGCCAACCGCCGCGGGCCCGGCGATATCACCTTGAACCAGCGCCCATCAGACTACTTCTCCGACTATCACAATGCGCCCCGGCAGCAGTACGTGATGACCCTGGCCGGCCGGGCCGAGTTGGAAGTGGCCGACGGCAGCAAGCGTCAGATGGGACCCGGGGACGTGCTGATCGCCCAGGACCTGACCGGCCATGGGCACATCCTGCGGCACCTGGGGAATGAGCCTAGGGTCTCCATTTCCGTTCCCCTGGCCGGCTGATCCCAATCCAAAGCCATGGTCGGAGCTACATGCTCCGTGCTACCGATCCCGGCGGGTTTCACTTTGGCTTAAGTTTAGTTCCCACCGGGGTTTGGACCCATCCGGCCGAAAATAGAACAGCCGGAAGCGGTTCAGCCGCCACCGCGCAACAAATGGTGCAGGTGCAGCAGCCCCTGTTGGCGGCGGGCGGAATCGATAACCCCCTCCCAGGTCGGGTCGATCAGCCGGTCCCGCATCTCCCGGAGGAGTTCGTTGTCCTGGAGGAGCCCAAAGCGCCGGTAGCTTTGCCGGTAGCTTTGAAAGTAGCTGTGGGAGTAACGCTGGCCCGAGTCTCCTTCTCCGTCTCCTACCCCCTGCGCCGCCGCCAAAGCGTGCGTTTCCAGGGCATGAAAGAAGGGCAGCACGACGTTGACCGCCAGGTCCCGGGCGCGCCCCGAGCCGATGAGGGACCGCCCCCCGGCGTCACTCTTGCCGACGACCAGGGCCGCCGTAAGCCGACTGGGAATACCGCTCTCCGCCGCCTGCTGCAGTCCAGCCACCAGCCCCGCTTCCAGAAAGCGCGCCAGCAGCGCCGCCGCGCCGGCGACCCGCCGCCTGGGATGGTTGGCCGGCCGAACCCGAAAGCAGTGCCACTCTCGGCGGGCCAGGGGCGGACCCAAACCCACTCTGGGCAATTTTATGTCGGGAGATTCCGCCAACCCCGATAGCTGGAGCAGCCAGCCCTCTAGGGCTCCAGCCCGCTTCTCCCTGGGCAGATAGCTGGCGGACTGGACCAGCGCCCGGCTGGGACTGCGCTGGGCCAGCCTCAAGAAAGGCTGCTGGTTGTGCCGATAACCCAGGGCTTCGCAAATACCCTCATAAAGCGTTTGTTCCGGGAGCGTCTGATCCTTAAGAAAGGCCTGGTAACGGGCGCTCTTTTGCCGAAAACGGGCGTCGCCGGCCCGGTCCAGCAGGTGGGCCATCTGCTCGGCGTTAGGGGGACGAGGGTAGCCCTTTTCCTTCAGCAGGGCCCACAGGAAGAAGTCTTCGCTGGGACCCGGATCGGCCGGGGTGCCGGCTGTATCGAGAAGCGACGCCAGGGAAACCACCGGCACCTGCTGGCCGCTTTGCAGCCGGGTGTCGCCACCGTCCACCTCCAGGGCCACGTGCAGCACCACGCCGTTGTAATTAGGGTCCGCGCCGTGCCCGTGGGAGTCCCAATCCCGCTGACGGCGGTGGATCTCCACCGCGCCGCGGACCAACCCCAAGCCCTCCAGGTGGAACACCGCGTCCCGGAAGTCCGGTCCCGCGGAGCTACTGGGACGCCCCGGGTAGAGGACCCGGACCTGCCGGCCTCCGTTGGTTTTGAACCGCTGCTGGCGGGCGGCCCGCTTCTGCCAAAGGCTGGCCAGGAGCTGCTCCGGTAGTAGTTGCTCCGGAATGAGATCTCGGGTGGCTCGCCCGCCAATATCTCCGGCACCAATTTCTCCGCAGGATTTCCTGCCCCGGCTCCCGGCCTGGTCCCTGGTCTGGGCGCTGGTCCGGTCGATAGATTCCATTGCCGGCAGAGTCCTGGAATTGAATTGGGGAACTCGGCTTAATTTTGGGCGCAGTCTATCATCATGCCGTCCCGCATACCAGACCGCTCTCCCAGACTCAGCATGGCGCCCACCGGAAGAACCTGGTTGCGGCGCCTGCCCGCCGATTTATCCCCAAGGTCCACCTCTGGCCAGGAAACTGATCCAAGCCGGAGCATCATGCCCATTTACGGCAAATGGCGACGGAAGTAGATTAGATGTAAATTAGGCGTAGCTAGAGGAGGGCCGCCTTGACCTCAGAGTCCCAGCCCAGGACCACCCAGGAATTCATCCAGCAGTTGCTCTCCCCCCAGCGGGACGGCACGCTGGATATGCTGTCGATTTTAAGCTTTTCGGAGATCAGCCACCGGGACCGGGTGGCTGAGATTGGTTGCGGTCCCGGCTATTTTACGCCCAGGTTGGCCAAGGCTTTGATGGACGGCAAGCTCTACGCTCTGGATACCGACGAAGAGATGCTGGACGCCTGCCGGCAGCAGGTTACGGCCGCCCATCTTGGCAACGTGGAGGTCGAGAAATGCGGGGAGTTCGACTTTCCTCTGGAAGAGGGTTCCCTGGACGGAGTCTTTTTGGCCTTCGTGGTCCACGAAAGCCCGGACCAGCCCCGTTTCCTCCAATCGATTCGCCGGCTATTGAAACCTCGAGGCTGGGTAACCGTGCTGAACTGGCATCGCCGGGAATCTGAGAACGGGCCCCCTTTGGAGCGCAGAATCGATCCGGAAGCCATGCAGCAGATGGTTAGGGAAGCCGGATTCCGCTACCGGAACTGGAGGGACTTGAACGGCGAGCAATACATGATGACCTTGAGGAACCCCTGAGGAGCCCTTGAATCCCGCGCGTATTTCTTCCCACCCTTTTTCGCGCCAGCACCCCCAGAGCCGGGGTTGGCAGCCAGACACTGAACGGCCCCAAGCCAGGCAGTCAGGGTCAAGATTCCAGGGCATCCAGGGAGCGAATTTCTTCCTCCAGCCGACGCGCCGTACCGGAGTCCCCGGCGGAGAGCCGGAAGCACCGGTCCAGATAGAGGCGGGCCAGCTGGACGCCCCGCTGCGAGGCGTCCTGAGCGGCCGCCAGCAGGTTGGTCACCCAGAATTCCTCAGGCAGGTGCCGGGCCAGCGCCGTCACCTCCTCCGAGACCTCCAGAATGGTGGCGTTGTCCTGACCTTCCTGGGCGAATCGCAGCTTCCCCAATAGACGGGAAAGCTCGGCCAATTTGTCGGGCTCGCTCATCAGACTGAGCAAGACCTCGCTAACCCGATAAGAGGTGTCCTCGTCCGGGGATTCGCCGTCCGGGGATTCGTGGGATCCCGCCGGACTCAGGAGCTCCGGACCGGGGCTGGCGAAGTAATCGGCGCATAGCTGGGCGTAGGCCTGCACCACCTCGGTGACCGACTCCATCATTCTGGGCAGGTCAAAGGAGAAGGTGCTGCCGGCGTATATCAGGTCGTCGTCCCGAAGCTGGCTGAGCCGCTGCAGCTCGGGAAAGCTGTCAACCGGCTCCGGAACCGGCGGCATGGCGAAGGCGGAAAAGTTGCTCAGCGGCAAGTTCCCCAGATGGCTGGCCAAAAATGGCGGCACATACTTGGTCAGGTCGGCCTGGACCGGCAAGGTGACCACGTAAGTCGCGTAGACCTGGTCAGGTTCGGTGTCCACTCGAAAATAAGCCAGGGCATGGCCCTTGGGACGCTGTCGGTCTCCCCGCTCGAAGATGATATCCATGTCGCCTTTTCCCAAATCGCCGTTAGGGTAACTTCCCTTTATTATAGTGGATGTAACTATCGGGCACTACTGGGTCGGGCTGGAGCCAAAGGGGCATTTTAGTTGCCCCACGCCTCACAACCAGCCAGCGCCTTCAGGAACTACAGCTCGAACCAAGCCTAGTGAGCCAGACGTCCACCGCGGCAGGCGCGGCGGTGGAACAACTGCACCTCTGCCCCGAGGACTCATCCCAGAAGACTGAGGCTGGCCTCCGGTGCTATACTGCTTCTGTTTTACAGCTTCCGGCAGCCGGCCGGTAGCGCCTCAGGAGTTGTTCAGGATGGTTGATTTCCGCCCCATTCACGGTTGCCGGTTTGACCCCGATGTAGTGGGGAGCATGGCTTCCATCCTCTGCCCCCCCTACGACATGATCGGACCGGAATTGCAGCGGGCTCTGCAACAGCTCAGCCCTTATAACGCCGTCCACCTGGAGGGGGGAGAGCGGCCGGACCCGGCGGACCCCGAGAGCAGCTACCTGGAGGCGGCGGGGTTGTTTCGCCGATGGCTGGAGCAGGGGGTGCTGAAGCCCGACGATGCGCCCCGATTCTACCTGATGCGTCACGGCTACACCTTCCAGGGACAGGCCAGACAGCAGCTGGCCCTCTTTGGGGGCGTGGCGGTCGAGGAGTACGATACCCACCGGGTACTGCCCCACGAATACACCCGAGAGCCGGCCGTTCAAGACCGGGTGAAGCTGCTCCAAGCTTGCCAGGCCCAGTTCAGCCCCATCATGAGCCTTTATCGGGACAGTCATCATTCCCTGCAGCCGGTGCTCGACCTGGCGATGTCGCAACCCCCGGTGCTGGAGGTTCAAGTTACAGCAGTTCCGGGAACCGCCGATGGGGACATATCCTTGTGGACCATCGACGACACCGAATCCCGGAGCTCCATACAGCGGTTTTTCATCGATAAGCCGGTTTTTCTGGCCGACGGCCACCACCGTTATGAGGCAGCCCTGCACCACCGGGCCGGCGGGGCGCCAGCCGAATCCGGAGATATCCCCCAAGCCGACGGGTTTGTCATGATGGCCTTGGTGGAGTTCGACGACCCTGGATTACTCTTGCTCCCTTATCATCGTGGGGTGGGAAATCTCAGCCAGGTCAAATTGCTTCAGCTGGGCGAGCAGCTCGATCGCTTCTTTGAAACTGAACCCTTTGACCTGTCCGTTGGCGGGGTCGAGGGGCTGGTGCAGGAGGTCGCCTTCCTGGGTAGAGACCGCCACATCCTGGGAGTAGTTGGACCCCAACCCGGAGAGGCCACGCTAAGAACTCTGCGGGAGGGCGTCGACTGGCGCCGGTGGGGACCCCTGGCGGTTTCCGAGGCCTGGGTTTTGGAGGAGCAGGTGCTGAAGCCGGTAATGGGCGACGCCGCATCCCAGCAGGTGGTTTACAGTCACGACCCCCAGGGACTGGTGGATCGCGTCGGCGCCGGAGAGCTGCAGCTGGCTTTTCTGCTCAAGCCCTTTCCCATGGACACCTTTGAGGAGATAGTGGGCGCTGGCCAGCGGCTTCCCTCAAAATCCACCTTCTTCTATCCCAAACTGCCCACCGGCCTGGTGATCCACCGGCTGGACGGCCCCCTTTAGCTTCCCACCCTTAGGTTTCCAGCGTTAGGATTCCGAGACCCGCTCCTGGAAACGCTCGGTAATGGTCAGCTCGGCCCGCTTGCTGTGCTCGGCAATGAAGGCTTCCAACCGGCGAATCTCCGCCCCGGTTTCGGCGTCCTCCCCGGAGTTTTCTTGGGAGTCCCGGACCCGGCGTTTCAAGTCCGCCAGGGAGCCCCGGGCTTCACCGACCTGCTTGACCGACTCCAACGCCGCCAGCTCATCAGTGGTGGCTTTTTTGATGGTCGACAGCCTGCGGCGCGTGGCCGTGGCGTCCGCCAATCGCTCTTCAATCTCCCCCAATGCCGACAGCGAGGCATCGAGACCGGTTGGCCCATAGACGACCTGACGGGGCAGTCTTCTCAGCTGGGTGCGGAACTGGGCGATCATGGAATCCAGTTGGCGTTCCTTGTTTTCGATCTCCGCGAGACTGATGCGGAGGTTGGCCGTGGTTTGCTGCAACTGAGAAGCGGACATGATACAGGCCCCTCCGGGGACCACTTTTAACTTTCAGCCCTAAACTTTCGGGCGCGGGGCCCGCGTTCCTAAACTAATCCCAAGGTGCACCCCGCAGTCTTTGGGCATATAACCCTGGGGGTCCCACCTTAGCTTTGGCTTATTTTCAATTTGGTCCTGACCAGTGTAGTCCCTAACCGGCGCTAAAGCCTACCTTTGGCAGCACCCGTTTTAGCGCCTCCAACACCTCAATTATGTCCTCCCTGGTGACGTGGCCCAGGTGGCCAATGCGGAAAATGTCCCGGGCCAGCTTACCCTGCCCCCCCGCCAGGACCACCTGCTCTTCGGTGCGCATCAGGCCGACCAATTTCGCGCCGTCCACTCCCGCCGGGACTCGGATCGCCGTAACCGTATTGGAGGCGCGGCGCTCATCCCGGCACAACAATTCCAGGCCCATCTCCACCACTCCAGAGCGGGTGAACTGGCCGATGCCGGCGTGGCGGTCGAAGATGTTTTCGATACCCTCGTCCAGCATTTTGGTCAGCGCCAACCTGAGCCCGTAAAGAGCCGAGAGGTTGGGAGTCCATGGAGTCTGGCCGGTCCCCAGGTACTCCCGGGCCGCCGCCAAGTCAAAATAAAAACGGGGCATGGCCGCGGTTTTTTGGGCTTCCCAGCCGTCGTGGCTAATGCTGATAAAAGACAGCCCCGGCGGGATCATAAAGCCCTTCTGAGAAGCGGTTGCCACCAGGTCGCACTTCCATCCGTCCACCGGCAGGGCGACGCAGCCCAGGCTGCTGACGGCATCCACCAGCAACAGCTTGTGGAATTCGCCTTTGACGATGCCGGCGATGGTCTCCAGATCGTGGGTAACGCCGGTGGAGGTCTCATTGTGGGTGACCAACACCGCCTTGATCTCCGGTGTCTCCCGCAGGGCGTCGCGAACCCCGTCCGGGTCTATCGGCCCGCCCCACTCGAACTCCAGCCGCCGAACCTCCGCCCCGTAGGCCTCCGCCGTATCGCAGAACCGGTCGCCAAAGGCGCCGGCGCTAAGCCCCAAAACCTGGTCTCCCTGGGACAGGGTGTTGACGATGGCAGCCTCCAAGGCGCCAGTGCCCGAGGCAGTGAGCACATACACGTCGTTCTGGGTCATGAAGACCTGCTTCAGCTTCTCGGTGACCTCGTTGACCAGCTCCAAGAATTCCGGACCCCGATGGTTGATCATCGGTTGGGACATGGCCTCGACTATGTCCTCAGGCACGGGTGTCGGGCCAGGCGTCCTGAGATTTTGTCTGGGTATTTCCACGCTTCCTCCCGGGAATTCGTTGGCCGGGAATCCGATGGAGTTCCAATGGGTACATCAGGTGGTCAGCTAGCAACTCCGCGTTATTACAGGCAGAGATTATAGCATTTGAGTGAAAAAGTCGCATCGGGTCCTTGTGGCTGACTACTCAGATTCGGTGGGGTGGATTGGCTTAAAATCGCCGATATAACCCGGGCCCGGCTGCCCTTGGCCTCCCTTTCCCACCCTCCTCCGGCGTTATTACCCCATGCTATAATTTTGTCATGACACCAGGCTTGGAAGTGCTGCAAGGACTGAACCCGCCTCAAAGGGAGGCCGTGGAAACCATTCAGGGACCTTTGCTGATCATCGCCGGGCCGGGCAGCGGCAAAACCCGGGTCATCACCCACCGGATCGCCTACCTGGTGCGGGTCTGCGGCGTCAGCCCCTACCGCATTGCCGCGGTTACCTTCACCAACAAAGCGGCTCGGGAGATGCGGGACCGGCTGCAACGTCTGGTCGGCGGCAGCAGCAACTCCCTCACCGTGGGCACCTTTCACGCCTTCTGCGCCCTGATGCTCCGGCGAGACGGGGCGCCAATAGGCCTGGATCCCCACTACTCGATCTACGATTCCGACGACCAGCTGGCGCTGATCAAAAGGTCAATGGAATTGGCCGATTTGGACCCCAAGCGTCACCATCCCCGGTCGGTCCAGAGCGTTATCTCCAAAGCGAAAAGCGTGCTCATGGATTCCGGGGCGCTGGCCCAGCAACGGGAAAATTACTTTGAAGAGGTCTGCGCCCGGGTTTACCACCACTACGAGGAGCTGCTGAGCCGAAACAACGCGGTGGATTTCGACGACCTGCTGATGAAGGCCGTCCAGCTGCTTCAGGAATCCCAGGACGTGCGGGAGCGGTATCAGCAGCGCTACCAGTACCTGATGGTGGATGAGTTCCAGGACACCAACGTGGCCCAGTATCGCCTGGCCCGGCTGCTCACCGGAGAGGATCGGAACATCTGCGTGGTGGGAGACCCGGACCAGTCGATCTACTCCTGGCGCAACGCCGACATCCGCAACATTCTCAGCTTTCAGCAGGATTATCCCCAGGCCAAGACCATTACCCTGGAGCAGAACTACCGCTCCACCGGAACCATCCTGGAGGCGGCCAAGAGTCTTATAACGGCCAACGGCATGCGGCTGCACAAGGACTTGTTCACCGAGAACGAGCCGGGAGTGCCCATAACGGTCCACGAGGCCTACGACGAGCAAGAGGAAGCCGAGTTCGTTATCAGCCAGATTAGCCAGCTGGTTCGCGAAAATGGGCACAAGCCGGGCGACTGCGCCATTATGTACCGGGTCAATGCCCAATCCCGGGCCCTGGAGGAGGCCTGCCTGCACCAGGGCATGCAGTACCGGCTGGTGGGGGGGATACGCTTCTACCACCGCCGCGAGGTCAAAGACCTGATGGCCTACCTCCACCTGCTGCACAACCCCCAGGATGAGGTGAACCTGACGCGGGTGGTCAACGTGCCTCCCCGGGGCATCGGCGCCAAATCAATGCAGGAGCTGGTCCGCTGGTCCCAGCGGGAGAACATCTCGCTATATACTGCCATGGGTCGTATCGCCCAGGCGCGGCAGCAGGGCGAGCAATGCCCGGCTCCCCTGCCCAGCCGGGCCGCCAGTTCCATCGCCAATTTTTGCGACATCGTTCAGAGGCTGGTGCAACAGTCCACCCAGCTTCCGGTGGTGGAACTGATCGACCAGGTTTTGGAGGACAGCGGTCTGCGTCACCACATCCAGAGCGGCGACGACCAGCCGGAGGAGCGCTGGGAAAACATCTTGGAGCTGCGCGAGACGGCCCGCGAGTTCAACGCCGAGCAGCCTCCCGATGGGCTGGCCACCCTGCTGGAGCGGCTGTCCCTGGTGGCCGATGTGGACAGCTACGAGGACTCGGAAAATTCCATCACACTGATAACGCTGCATCAAGCCAAGGGGCTGGAGTTCCCGGTGGTATTCATCGTCGGGATGGAGGAGGGACTGCTGCCCCACAGCCGATCCATGGATAGTGAAACGGAGCTGGAAGAGGAGCGCCGTCTGTGTTACGTGGGGTTCACCCGGGCCGAGCGCCGCCTCTACCTGCTGCGCGCCTTTCGACGGGGGTTTATGGGCAGCAGCGGCCCGACCATGGCGTCCCGCTTCCTCCGGGAGGTGCCCGAACACCTGATCGCCGCCGCTTCTCGAAAAGTTCCGGCTCCGGCTGTCCGGATACCGGCCGTATCTACAAGCTACGGCGCCTCCGGGGCTTCCGGTTGGCCCTCGAATAAAACCCCGCCGGCTCCCCCGGCCGCTCCTAGAATATCTTTACAGACCGGCGACCTGGTTCGCCATTCCACTTTTGGAGAAGGGGTGGTCATGGAATGCACACCGTCCAGCGACGACCACGAGGTTACGGTTCAGTTCTCGGAGGTAGTTGGTGTGAAGAAACTGCTATTGAGCTTTGCGCCACTGGAGAAGCTGGAGGGTTAGGCTTTGGCCGGCTCCAGCTACCAGCTGATCAGGTTCCAACCCCGGTAGAAGGTACGCATCTTTCGGTCCAGAACCACCTGCTGGTCGGAAACCACTTCCACCCAGTAGATTTCCCCTTCCACAAGTTCCAGCAGGTCTACATGCTTTTCAAAGATGGGCCGAGGGTCGTAGAAGGACCATCCCCTCAGCCCTTGGTCGAAATGAAAAACCCGCACCAGCGTATCGCCCATAGGCCGCAAAGCCCACACCAGACCTATTGAGCGGGACAGTTCGGCGGGCGCCGGTGGTGGCTCGGCTAAAGCTATACCGGAGCCAACCACGGTAAAGGCCGCCGAGTACCGTCCATCGCCCACCTCCGCGGTGAATCCATAGAGTCCATCCTCCAGCTGGGGTACCACAAAGGTGGCGCTAAAGCTCCCGTCAGCATCGGTGTAAACGTTGGCTGTGGTTCGCATTTTCAGGTTGCCCATCGTCAGCGAGCCGACGGCGGTGTAGGGCTTGAGCTTGCTACCGCTGACGGTGATTTCCGCCTCCGGCGCACCGCTGGCCGGCCTTAAGGAGAGGACCGCGTCATCCACCGTATGCTTGGCCTCGACCTTGGTGGACGTACCGGCGATGGTGGCGGTCACCAGATTGTCCTTGGAGCCGGCCGGAGCGTCCCGAGGCACTACGAAGGAGACCTTGAAGTTCCCCGAAGAATCCGGTATGGCCGTGACCACCCGCTTCACCGTTAGATTGGGCAGCCTGTACTCAATGCGCACGCTCGGCGGGGCATCGGAGCCCAGCCTGGTGCTGTATTTCGGATAATTGGTGCCCGTGGCGGTGACCGTGGCGCCCGCCCGGCTGGCGGCGGGGGCCAGGGTTAGCGTCGGCTTGGGAATGGTCAGAGTGGCCGAGGCTTGCTTACCGTCGCTATCGGTGACCAGCACCGTTTGGGCGCCCGGAGCTAAGTAAGGCGCGGTCACCGGAATCATCAGAGTGGCGAAGAAATTCCCGGCGCTATCCACCGCCACCAGGGTGCCGGAGCTGATCTTGTCGGCTGCCACTGCGGTGCCTCCAATGGTTATGGAACTGATGCTAGCCGTGCCACTGGTGGAGAAATTGGTGCCGGTAAGGGTCACAGTTTGATTGGCCAAGGCGGTAGCGGGAGAGAGCACCAACGCAGTGGCCGCGGCTACCGGAGCTGCCGCGGTTTGGGAGGGCTGCAGCCCGGAGATCAGCAGCCCGGAGATGGCCGCCAAGCCCAGCAGGGCTAGCAGCAACCTGGGATGGCGAAGCGGAGAGGTTGGTAAAAGCATAGCTGCGGGTCCCCGGTCGACGAAGTTATTTCAGGACGCCATGCCGATCTCCCGGTGGATTTCCCGGTCGATCTCCTGGCCCTCCTTTATTTCTAACCAGGCCAGCAACAAGGTAATAGAGTGCAATCACCCCGATGAGAAAAGCCGGGCTCCTTGGCCGCTGAGGAGAAGCGGTTAACAATCGGCGCGAAGGTGACACCAAGTCTGCCTAAAAATTGCTAGTCCCGGGGGGTCTGTAAGGACGCACGGCCGTGCGCCCTGCCTTATTCGGACGTGATCGAGGCCAGGAAGTCCAGCTCAAAGCGCATCGTTTCCTCCACGCTGAGAACTATCCGAACTTTGGGGACATCTATGTCGAAGTCATCAAAGGTGAAGCTGGTTTTAGCGACTCCCGAGAAGGAGTCCTCGGAAAACTGAGCTGTGACCTCCCAAATAATGGGTCTGGTGAACCCATGCACGGTCATGTCTCCAACGATTTGAAAGCTGGCTTCTCCCTCTTTGGGGAGGGGCCATTCCAATCCAGGCACCTCCTTGACCACGAACTCGGCCGTCGGAAACACATCCGACTCAAGAGACCTGGTTCGAAGAAATCGATCTCTTCGGTCTTTGTCGCTTTTAAGGGAGCGTAGGTCCACGGTGATCTTCGATGCGTCGCTATTAATCTCCCCATCCGGATTGAATATAATTTGGCCGGCTACGCCGGAAGTCTCCCCCACGGCATCATTGGGAAAGTCCAGCCTGGCCAGTTGCTCCCGGACCAGATACCGAGCTACCGTTTCGTCCTGTATTTCCACCTTCACGATTCCTGATGGTTTACTTTCTCCCGTGAGGGCTGTAGGCGAAGAGGTCGGAGTGTTTGGCGACCGGGGGGGAACCTGGGTCGATGCCGTCGCACCACATCCCACAGTCAGCAAAACCAAAATGCCCGCCAGCAGGCAGTAAAAATTTCGGGAAATGGCCGCGTAATGGCCCAAATGGTCTGTGGGGTAGCTCATGTCTAGTCCGGGCGCAGGGCTTTAATTTTATTATTCGTAGCGTAGGGCATCTATGGGATGCAGCCGGGAGGCCCGCACCGCCGGGTAGATACCGAAGAACAGGCCGATGGCCGCGGACACCCCCAGGGCCAGCAGGGCGATGTCCCCGTTGAAGGAGGTCTGGGTCGGTTGGCTGCCGAACAAAGTCTGCCCGTTCAGCAACTGGACCAGCAGCAAACCCAGCAGAACGCCCGCGCCGCCGCCGCCCAGGCTGAGCAAGGTCGCCTCGGCAATGAACTGCAGCAATATGTCCCGGCGCTTGGCGCCCATGGCTTTGCGAATACCGATCTCCCGGGTGCGTTCGGTTACCGTCACCAGCATGATGTTCATGATGCCGATGCCCCCCACCAGCAAGGATATTCCGGCAATGGCCCCCAGAAAAAGGACGAAGGTGTTGGTGGTTTCCTCCAGGGCCTCAATCGTTTCCTGCTGGTTGGTTATGGAAAAGTCGTCCTGTCCGGCAAGGCGGTGGCGCTGCCGCAGCACCGTGGCGATCTCCTGCACGGCGCTGTCCATCTGGTCCGTTCCGGCGATCTGGACGTTGATCGTCTGGACATTGATGCCACCCTGCGCCGTTCTCTGGGAAGACAGCCGGTAGTAGGCCGCGGTTATGGGCACCAGCACCTGGTCGTCCAAAAATCCGAAGGAACCACCGGCGCCCTTGCTCTCCAGCACTCCGATCACCTGAAATCGCCGGCCGTTGATCTTTACCGATTGCCCCACCGGATCTCGCAACCCGAACAGAGTCTCCGAAACCCGCGAGCCCAACACCGCCACTTGGGAGTTGGCATCGACGTGCCCCGGCCCGATGAACTGGCCGCTGCTTACCGGAAAGTTGCGGACCGTTTGATATTCCGGTGTCACTCCCACGACACTGGTCTGGGTATTATTCCTGCCTGCCACCACCTGCAACCTGGCGGTCAGCTCCGGAGCCACCGCCAGAACCGACGGGGCGGTTACCTGGTCCCGAAGAGCCTGGGCGTCCTCCAGGGTGAGGGTCGCCGCGCTGCCCAGTCCGCTGGAGACCCCTCCCTGGCTGGATTCACCAGGCCGGACAAACAGCAGGTTGGTCCCCAGGGATTCGATGCGGGAGGTGATGGACTGCTGGACGCCCCGGCCGATGGCCATTAGGGAAATCACAGCCGACACCCCGATAACAATACCGAGGAGCGTAAGTCCGGCCCGAAGTTTGTTGGTGCCTAGAGAGGATAGGGCCATTCGCAAAGTAACCAGCAGTCTCAAGGTGAAGCCATCCCCGCTGTCGGCTCCATCCGGCCCAATGCGGACTGGGCGGAGGGATAACCGGAAGTCTGAACCACATGGGGGTCTCGTACCTGCTCATCCCCCACAACCAGGCCATCCCTCATGGAAATGATCCGGCGGGTGCAGGCCGCCACCTCTGGGTCATGGGTGACTATTACCACGGTCAACCCTTCCTGCTGATTCAGTCTTTGCAGGAGGCCCACCACCTCCTCGCTGGAGTGACTGTCCAGGTTCCCGGTGGGCTCATCGGCCAGCATGAGGCTGGGCTGTTTGACCAGGGCGCGGGCTATTCCAACTCGCTGCTGCTCCCCGCCGGAAAGCTCCGCCGGCTTATGCCCCACCCGACCGGCCAATCCGACCCGCTCCAGGGCATCCAGACACCGGCGCTTTCTGTCGCGGCCGTTGCCGTAGAGCAGAGGCAACTCCACATTGGCAAAGGCGGTAAGGCGCGGCAGCAGATTGTAGGTTTGAAACACGAATCCTATCTTGCGGTTACGTATCTCCGCCAGCCGGTCGTCGCTCAGGTGCCCCACATCCTCATCCTCCAGCAGGTATCTGCCCGAGGTAGGCACGTCCAGACATCCGATGATGTTCATGACCGTCGATTTGCCGGAGCCGGAGGGACCGACAATGGCGACCATCTCGCCCCGTTGGATGGACAGGCTAGCGCCCCTGAGCGCCGGCACCTCCACCTTGCCCATCCGATAGACCTTGCTGACGTTTTCCAGCTTGATCATGGCTTCATACCCGCCGGCCCCACCTAGTCAGCGGCCACCCCCCCGGCGTCCGCCCCCCGTCCTGCCGGTACCACCGCCCTGGGAGCCTCGGAATTGGCCCCGGAACTGGCGGAAGCTGAACTGGCTGGTGGTGGCGCTGGCGGTTTGCACCACAACCTCCTCCCCTTCCTCCAGTCCCTCTCGAATCGCCACCCAATAGCCGTCGGTGTCGCCCAGGGTTACGCTGCGCTCTTCGTAGCCGAGGGGAGTTTTGACCTTCACCACCGGTCGGTCAAAACTCCCCTGCAATGCCTGCTGGGGCACCCGAAGCACGTTCCTTTCCTCCCGCAGAACTATGTTCGCCACGGCGCTGAGTCCCTCCCTGGGTTCCATCCGGCGGGGCAGTTCCAGACTGATGCGTATGGGATAGCTGACCACCCCCTGCTGGCTGAGGGCCACCGGCGCAATTTCGGTAAGGATTCCCTCCAGCCGCCTGCCCGGCAGGGCGTCGAGGGTTACCTCTGCCCTTACTCCTTCCCTCAATGAGAGCACATCTACTTCATCGACTATCCCATCCACCTCAACGACGTCGGGGTTGGAAAGCTCCAG
>JADFQT010000235.1 GCA_022561675.1 Chloroflexota bacterium | reverse complement strand
TGTTTCCTTCACAACTCCGGGCTCGGGAGGAACTAACGGGGACCTCATCATAAAGACAGGCGGGAAGCAGCCGAGGCATTACAAGAACTTATCCCAGCTATTCTGATTCTAGCTCAAGAATATGGTATAGTAGATGCCGTCGGGGCGTAGCGCAGCCCGGTAGCGCACCTGCATGGGGTGCAGGGGGTCGTCAGTTCGAATCTGACCGCCCCGACCAACCTGCCCCTCTTCCCTAGCTAACTCAGCTAGGAGCCTCTTCCTCTGTTGGACCCCTTACTCCCTCCCAAAACCCGATTCGCGACCCTCTTCATGTCGCATTTTTAGCTGACCCGGGTTAGCTGCCTGCGGCCCCCTTTATTTGTGCTTTGACCGGTTTTACTCCGGATGCTTGCCTACCAAACACTTCACCCCAGGGAGGCAAGTAGCTAGTATGGCAGGAAGACCACAAAGATCCGGAATACAAAGATCCGGGGTACCAAGATCCGGGGTACGAAAAGCTATGTCCCGAAGAAGGCCTATGGACCGCTCCCACACCGAGCTTTCGGTGCTGAAGCACCATTACCAGGTCCACAACCGAACCGAAGGCAAGTCCCCCTGTACCGTGGAGTGGTACGATGAGGTCCTGGGTCTCCTCTTACGTTGGCTCAAGGAAGAGGGGAGGCCCACCAACCTGGGCGCAATCGATGAGATGGTGATCCGGGAGTTTTTGCTCTACCTAAAGGGGCGGCCCGGGACCAAGGGTCCCACCCTGGCATCCTCCACCATGTACAACCGGGTCAACGCCCTCAAGTCCTTCTTCTCCTGGCTTCACCGACAGGAATACACCAAGGATAACCTGCTCAGCAAACTGAAACTACCCAAGGTTACCAAGCAGATAATCCAACCCCTAACCCCAGAGGAAGTGGCCGCCATATTTGGGGTGATGCCCACCAACACTTCTTGGGGGGCAAGGGACGGGGCCATTGTCTCTCTAATGCTGGACTCCGGGGTGCGGCTTTCCGAGCTGGCGAACCTGAAAGAGGCGGACGTTCACCTGGAGGACCAGTGGGTCAAGGTGCTGGGCAAGGGTTCCAAGGAACGTATGGTCGCCTTCGGGGTGGCAGCTCAGAAGACCCTACTCCACTACTTTTTCGACTTTCGGGCAGAACCGGCCCACCAGGGAGTGGATACCTTCTTCCTGGCCCTGGACGGCTACCCAATGAGTCCCGACTCGGTCCGCTCGGTAGTGAAGCGACTGGCCAAGGCCTCAGGTGTCACCCGGCTCCACCCACACCTGCTCCGCCATACCTACGCCACCCTGTTTCTCCTGAACGGGGGCGACGTGTTCCTCCTCAAGCAAAACCTGGGGCACACTACCCTAACTATGGTGGAGAACTACCTTCACATCGCTTCTCAAACTGCAGCCGTTCGGAGTCAGGGGTTTTCTCCCCTGGACCGGATGGGCCTCAAAGGAGCCCGCCGGTTCCACCGCGGCTTTCCTGGAGGTACCCAGGTTGCCAGCGCCGCCGGGTCCCAGCTAAAACGAGGGCCCTTGCCGAAGAAGCCTACTGCTGGGCACTCCCGGTAAGGCCCAGCCGGTGCCGTCTTTGCAGGGGAGCGTATCCGGCCGAAAGCAGTAACTCATCTACGTTTTCCAGGGTGACGACCTGGGAGCCGAATACCAGAGCCAACCCCAGGCGGATCACCAGGTCCCGGCTGGGATTGGTTTGCTCTCCCCTTTCCAGCCGGAGGAGGTAGGCTTGGTCGATGCCGTTGAGTTGGGCCAAGCGGTACCGGGACTTGCCCGCCATTTTTCTAAAGGTTTTAAGGGTGCTCCCGAAATCCATTGTCCTTCTCCTAATCTTGCTACCAGTGGTGCTACTGACCTCTACCCTCCGTCACCTGCTACTCCATGAGCCGGGCTTGGGCTGGCATCAAAAACTTCTCCAATTGGCCCTGGGCCCGGCTTTGACTCCCTGGACTGACGGCTGGCCAGTCCTACCCTCCCGGCAAGTAACAACAGCTCCACCGGAGCCCGTCCCTGAGCACCTTCCGGTACTGGGCAGCAGTCTTTCTTCTGGTCACGAAATAAGAATCAAAAAACCCTCCTAATCATTCTAGGAGGGCAAACGGGGGGCCTGGTCGCCGTTAAGGAACGCTTATTTGGGAGGGAGTAGGCCTTTCCTCCGGAGCCTTTTCTGGACCTTGCCTCTTCTGGATTTGAAGCTGCTTTTTAGCATTCGGGCCTGGAGGGTTAGTATTCCACGGCTGGCCGGAAAGTCGCCTGTCTGCGCTTCTACCAAATCCCCCAAACCCCGGGGGGCCAGCCGCCCGCCGTCAACCCTGAGGGCCTGAATCTGGCTGGCGGTCGGCGCCGTTCGGAGCCGTTCCCCCAAGTCGAGCCCGGCGTTTTCCAGCGTTTTCCTCGCACTTCTGATGGCGAGCCTGGTGGCCTTGACCAGGTCCCCGCTTCCAACGTGCGGGGGAAATTCCAAATGCAGCCGTACCGCCGAGAGGGGTGTGGGTTTAAGGCTGCCGTCACCGGAAGCGGTGGCATTTACCGGTTCTAGGACGAGTTCCATCCCCTCTGGGCCGCAAGCGTTTTTCAGAGTATCTAGGAACCCCGGGTTGCCAATCATCAAAATCAGGCTGGTTTTGATACAAGTGGTGGAGCTACCCTGGTGGATGCGCTGGTTGATATTAAGGCCGGCGCCGCGAAGCATGTCCCTACCTAGATTTAGCGCCCTTTTTGCCCGGTGGGCCGCCAGCTCCGGAGGATACTCAAGAGGAATATCCAGGCCGATCGAAAAGTTCCCACGGGGCTCCTGAAAAGATTCGTCCTCCGGAGGAGCAGGGTGGAACTCCACATACATCTCCTGTTGCTGGCCTAGGAGTGCCAGGTCCTCCAGCAGCAGAGGAGAGGTGCCCCGGACTATCAGCCTTGGTTTGGGACTCCACGCGTCCAGGGGCAACATGAGCCCAGCAGACTCCAGGGGCTGGTAGTTTTGAATCAGTAGGGCCATAAGCATCCCGGTCGGCGTGGCTCCCAAGCCCTCAGCGAGGCTGGTTACTTGGGGTTCCAAAGACTCCCACACACTTAGGTCCTGACCGGATAGCCTAGAATGCCAGCGAAGGAATAAATCTACGTTCCGAAATGGTTTCTTTAATCCGAAGGCTTCCAGGCATTTTTGACGGAGGGTCATGAAATCGGGATGAGTGGCTAGTTGCTGCAGGGTCGGGTCGTAATGTTTCACGAAAAGGGCCCAGAGAACATGCCACTCGGTGATCCCATAGACCCAAGATAGGTTGGCGACGTCTCCTTGGAGGGCTTCCCAGCTACCTGGATCCCTTTCTCGCCACCCTATTTCCTCCTCGATCCACTCATCTAAATTCGTGAAAGATGTTCGGCGACCTATAGCGCTAAGCCAATGGTGCTTCAAGCGACCGAATTCCCGTCCCGCGACCATGGCGTGGAACCGCTCCATGGTCAGCTGGTTGTACCGGCTTTCCGCTCTCTTAGTATCCGCCATGATGCCCGCAGCCTAAAGGTTATGTTGGGTCTAACTGGCTGGGACTTTACCAGATGTCCGCCATAGGCTGCCGCTTACAGGTTGCTCGAAGTCCATCCTTTTTTCCATGGATTGTGACCTGCAGCGGTCTAGAGGAGGGGGTTTAGCCAATTCTCGAGCAGCTCAAGATTGTCTACGCTCGTGTTAAGGGGGTCGTCGTACAGCCTGGTCTTCACCCGCTCGATGGTGGCGGTCGAAATGTTCCACTGGGCGGAGATTAGACTGGGCGCGTCACCGTCCCTGATTCCGTTAAGGATTGCGAGCCGGTCCAACTGGGACAGTGGCACGGTCGAACCAGAGCGGCGTGAGTAGGTCGGCGAAACCACACACAGGCGTCTTCGCTACTGGGTTTGAAGTCGGAAGGTCAAAAGGCCCGCCGCCAGCACTACGATCGCGGCTCCCAACAAAGCCAAGGCCCGCTCCGGCAC
>JADFQT010000024.1 GCA_022561675.1 Chloroflexota bacterium | reverse complement strand
CTCGGTTAAAGTGGACCGCAAGCGTAAGGTTTCGGCCACCACCTTCCTCCGGGCCCTGGGAGTAGCCTCCGACGAGGAGATCCTGAAGCTGTTTGCCGACGTGGACACGGACGAGAACCACAAGTACATCCAGTCTACCCTGGACCGGGACCCCGCCGTAGACACGCGGGACCTGACCTTTAAGGACGCCGACCTGCGTTCTCTATGGGAGTGGCTGCATCCCGATGACGAGTACGACGATGAACTGGCCAGGCGCATTGCCAGCGCCCAGGTGGAGTTTTACCGCCGGCTCCGTCCCGGTGAACCCCCCAGCCTGGAGAACTCTCGCAACCTGATCCGCAACCTGTTCTTTGGGCCCCGGCGATACGACCTGGGCCGGGTAGGCCGGTACAAGCTGAACCGGCGGCTGAACCAAACTACAAATCAGGACCTGATGACCCTGACCGTGGAGGACGTGGTGGCGGTGATCCGCACCATGATCCGCATCAACCAGGGAGACGGCCGTCCCGACGACATCGACCACCTGGGCAACCGCCGGGTCCGCGCCGTGGGCGAACTGGTGCAAAACCAGGTGCGCGTTGGCCTGCTGCGCATGGAGAGGATGGTCAAAGAAAAGATGACCCTGGTCGACCCCGAAGCGGCCGCACCCCAGGGTCTGGTAAATATTCGGCCGGTGGTGGCGGCGGTGCGGGAGTTCTTCGGAGGATCCCAGCTGTCCCAATTCATGGACCAAACCAACCCTCTGGCCGAGCTGACTCACAAGCGGCGGCTTTCCGCCCTGGGACCGGGCGGATTGTCCAGGGAGCGGGCCGGTTTCGATGTTCGCGACGTTCACTTCTCCCATTATGGGCGCATTTGCCCCATAGAAACCCCGGAAGGTCCCAACATCGGATTGCTCAGCTCGCTGGCTTCTTATGCCCGAACCAATTCCTACGGGTTCATTGAATCGCCCTACCGACGAGTGCTCAAAACCCTGCCCAGTAGCTCCCACGACCTGGTCGGCCGCACGGTACGGGACGCGGTGGTAGATGATTCCGGGCGAGTAGTAGTGGCCAAGGGCCGGCACATCAGCAAGGCCAAGGCCGCCGAGATCAACCAATTGCCGGAAGACACCGTGATTCAGGTTCGCCCCTTCGTAATGCGCGGGGATGATGCGGTAGTCTATCTTTCCGCCGATCAGGAGGAAACCTACCGGGTGGCTCAGGCCAACTCGGTGCTGGATGCGCTGAACCAATTTGTTGAAGACCGGGTAGAGGTCCGAGAAGGAGAGAATTATATTGAAGAGTCGCCCGAGAAGGTGGAATTGATGGATGTCTCTCCGATGCAAATCATGAGCGTCTCCGCCGCCTTGATCCCCTTCCTGGAGCACGACGACGCCAACCGGGCTCTGATGGGTTCCAACATGCAGCGCCAGGCGGTGCCGTTGTTGCGACCCCAAGCGCCAGTGGTCGGCACCGGCATTGAGAGGCGGGTAGCCCAAGACAGCGGCCAAGTGGTGTTGGCCCAGGAATCGGGAGTGGTGACTTCAGTAAATGGACGGGAGATCGTTATCACCGACTCGGAAGGTGAAAAGTACCAACATCACCTGATGAAGTTCACTCGCACTAACCAGGGTACCTGTTTCGACCAGCGACCGGTGGTTCGCAAGGGAGACCTGGTGAAAAAGGGCGATACGCTGGCGGATAGCTCTTCCACCGAAAATGGGGAGTTGGCGCTGGGCCAGAACATCCTGGTAGCGTTTATGTCCTGGGAGGGCTACAACTACGAGGATGCGATCATCCTTAGCGAGCGTCTGGTCAAAGATGACATGTTCACCTCGATCCACATCGAAAAGCACGAGATGGAGGCCCGGGAGACCAAGCTGGGCCCTGAAGAGATCACCCGGGATATCCCCAACGTGGGCGAAGCGAGCCTGAGAGATTTGGACGACATGGGCATAATCCGGGTGGGCGCCGATGTCGGGCCGGGGGACATTCTGGTTGGCAAGGTCACTCCCAAGGGAGAAACCGAGTTGACCGCTGAAGAGAAGCTCCTGCGAGCCATCTTCGGTGAAAAATCGCGAGATGTGAAGGACACTTCTCTTAGGGTTCCCCACGGTGAGCGAGGCAAGATCATTGAGGTTAAGGTCCTCAGCCGGGCCAATCGCGACGACCTGCCCCCCGGCGTCAACCAGGCAGTACGGGTCTGGATCGCCCAGACCCGGAAGATTTCCGTGGGGGACAAGATGGCCGGACGGCACGGAAACAAGGGTGTCGTTTCCCGCATCCTTCCCGAGGAGGACATGCCTTTCCTGGAGGACGGGACTCCGGTAGACATCATACTAAATCCCATCGGGGTGCCCTCCCGCATGAATCTAGGGCAGGTGCTAGAGACCCATCTGGGTTGGGCCGCCCGTGGCCTGAACTTCCATGCCCGAACTCCGGTTTTTGACGGGGCCAAAGACGACTCTATCGAGGACTCGCTGGGCCGGCTATGGTTCGCCGAGCGGGCGGGAGCCATCGACCCGGCTCCTAGCGAATCGTCACCGGAGATTGACTACACCAAGGTGGAAAACTGGCTGGAGGAACGGGGCTACGACGCGATCAGGCTGTTTGACGACAGCATCAAGGGAGAGGCCAGAGCGGCCTGCCTCCGGTTGTGGTTGAAGGATATGGCCGGGGTCGACCCGGAGGGAATGACCGACGACGAGATGCATCAGCAGGCCCTCCAAATCCATCGGGAGCGGCGGATCGCCCCTCCCACCTTCGGCAAATTCCAGCTTTACGACGGGCGCTCGGGCGACCCCTTCGACCAGCTGGTGACCGTCGGCAGCATCTACATGCTCAAGCTAATCCACCTGGTTGAGGACAAGATTCACGCCCGTTCCACCGGGCCTTACTCCATGATCACGCAGCAGCCTCTCGGCGGCAAGGCCCAGTTTGGGGGTCAGAGATTCGGAGAGATGGAGGTCTGGGCTTTGGAGGCTTACAGCGCGGCCTACAATTTGCAGGAGGTGCTGACCGTTAAATCCGACGACGTGGCTGGAAGGGTAAAGACCTACGAGGCCATTGTAAAGGGCGAGGCCATCGGCCAACCCGGCGTACCCGAATCCTTCAACGTGCTGCTTAAGGAATTACAGAGTCTGGGTTTGGCGGTGGAGTTGCTGAACGAGGAGGAGCGGGTTCCGCTGGCCTAGACGTTTACCGGCCTTCGCGAGAAATTTCAGCCTTTGGAGGCTTTTTAATGGTCAGGATGTCAGATCGGGCGGACGCCCAGGCTACTAACTTCAACGCCATACGGATATCCATCGCCTCTCCGGAGCAGATCATGAACTGGTCGCACGGGGAGGTTACCAAGCCGGAAACCATTAACTACCGCACCCTGCGCCCGGAAAAGGACGGGCTTTTTTGCGAGCGACTCTTCGGTCCTACCAAAGATTGGGAGTGCTTCTGCGGAAAGTACAAGCGCATCCGCTACCGGGGCGTGGTTTGCGACCGCTGCGGTGTGGAGGTCACCCGGTCCAAGGTACGCCGGGAACGCATGGGCCACATACGGCTGGCGGCTCCAGTAACCCATATTTGGTTTAGCAAAACTACCCCCAGCCGGTTGGGGTTGCTCCTGGACCTTTCTCCCCGGAACCTGGAAAGAGTGCTTTATTTCGCCCAGCACATCATCGTTTCCGTGGATGAGGACGCGCGTCAAGAGACCTTGGAAGAGGAGCGGGCCAGCTATGACCGGGAATCGGGAAAACTAACCGAGGCGGCGGAAAAGGAGATCGCCGCCCTCCGGGAACGGATAGAGGCTCTGGCGACGGAGGAACCGGATCCGGCCAAGGACGCCGAAGGCTTCTCCCTCCAAATAGAGATCGACGCCATAACGGATCGAGTGGCCCAGGAGCAGGTGCAGCTCAAGGACAAGTACCAAGCTACCGTCGACGAGTTGGATGACCTGCGAATCCACAAGCTTATCGCCGAATCCCGGCACCGGGAGCTCAAAGAACACTTCGGTGAGGTCTTCCAAGCCTCCATGGGTGCGGAAGCCATCCTGAGTATCTTGAGGTCCATCGACATGGAGGCCCTGCGCGACCAGCTAGTCAACGAGATGCGGTCTACCTCAGGCCAGCGCCGCAAGAAGGCCATCAAGCGCCTGCGCGTGGTTGAAGCCTTCCGGAAGAGCGGGAACCGGGTCGAGGACATGGTCCTGACCATCCTGCCAGTGCTGCCGCCGGAGTTGCGGCCCATGGTTCAGTTGGACGGCGGCCGGTTCGCCACCAGCGACCTGAATGACCTCTACCGGCGGGTAATCAATAGAAACAACCGCCTCAAGAGGCTTATGGATCTGGGCGCTCCGGAAATAATCATACGCAACGAAAAGAGGATGTTGCAGGAGTCGGTGGATGCGCTGATCGACAACGGCCGGCGGGGTCGCCCTATCCAGGGCAGTCACAACCACAAGCTGAAGTCTCTTTCCGACCTGCTGCGGGGCAAGCAGGGGCGTTTCCGCCAGAACCTGCTGGGCAAGCGGGTTGATTACAGCGGACGTTCAGTGATCGTGGTGGGGCCCGAGCTGAAGATGGACGAATGCGGGCTGCCCAAGCGAATGGCGCTGGAGCTGTTCAAGCCCTTTGTAATGCATCGCCTGGTTGTGCTGGGAATTTCCCCCAACATCAAGAGCGCAAAGCGGATGGTCGAGCGGGCGCGTCCTGAAGTATGGGACATCCTGGAGGAGGTCATTAAGGACCGCCCGGTGCTGCTGAACCGAGCTCCCACTTTGCACCGTCTCGGAATCCAGGCCTTCATGCCGGTGCTCATCGAAGGGAGCGCCATCCAGATACATCCCCTGGTCTGCTCGGCATTCAACGCCGACTTTGACGGCGACCAGATGGCCGTGCACGTACCCCTGTCTCGGATGGCGGTTCACGAAGCTCGGGGGGTCATGCTCAGCATACACAATATGCTCTCGCCGGCTTCGGGCGACCCCCTGGTCGCTCCTACTCTGGATATGGTAATGGGCTGCTACTACCTGACCGAGATTCAGGAAGGAGCCAGTGGAGAGGGAAGTAAATTCTACGACTTCGATGAGGCTCGAATAGCCCATGCCGCGGAGCTGATCGAGCTGCGGGCCACCATATGGGTGAGCGATGTGCGCGGCTGCGACGGCCCAATCCAGACTACTCTGGGGAGGTTGATTTTCAACGAGATTCTCCCCGATGAGGTGGAGTTCCGCAATCAACTGATGGACCGGAGCGCGATAAAAGATTTGACCGCCGAACTCTACCGGAATCTAACCAATGAAGAAACGGCGGAGGCGCTGGATAGGATCAAGGACCTTGGGTTCCATTACGCCACAATATCCGGCCTTACCATAGCCATCAATGACATTCAGGTTTCTCCTAAGAAACCGGCCATACTGGAAGAAGCCGAAGCCCTGGTCGCCAGTTATGAAGACCAGTATCTTTCCGGCTTGATGTCGGAGGATGAGCGTTACAACCTGGCGGTGGCGGCCTGGACTCACGCCTCGGACCAAATGGAAGAGTTGGTGAAGTCCGAGCTGTCCACCTACGGTGGTATCGCGGTGATGGCCGTGTCGGGGACCAAGGGCAACATCTCCCAGATCAAGCAGATGGCCGGTATGCGCGGACTGATGACCAATCCCAAGGGCAAGATCATAGATCTGCCCATCAAGTCCAGTTTCCGGGAAGGCTTGACCGCTCTGGAGTACTTCATCTCCACCCACGGCGCCCGTAAGGGTCTGGCTGATACCGCCTTGAGGACTGCCGATAGCGGCTACCTGACCCGCCGGCTGGTCGACGTGTCCCAGGAAGTTATCGTGATGGAAGAGGACTGCGAAACTCTGGACGCCTTTTGGATCGTCGCCCGCCCCGACGACACGACGGGTGCTTCGTTGCCCGACCGTATCCTTGGCCGCATGGCGGCCACACCGCTGGCCCATCCAGAAACCGGCGAAATTATCGTCGATCGGAACGAAGAAATTAACGAAGCCCTGGCCCAGCAGATTCTACAAGCGGGATTGACTGAGATTCCGGTGCGCTCACCCCTGTTGTGTGAAACCCGGCGGGGCCTGTGTCAAATGTGCTACGGCAGGCTGCCCGCCACGGGGAATCTGGTTGAGCTGGGGCAAGCGGCGGGCATTATCGCCGCCCAGAGCATCGGCGAACCTGGCACTCAGCTGACCATGCGTACCTTCCACACCGGCGGCATCGTCGGACTGGACATAACCAGCGGTCTACCCCGGGTGGAGGAGTTGTTCGAGGCCCGGGTCCCCAAGAGCGCCGCCCTGTTGGCCGACATTGACGGCCTGGTGTCCCTGGAGAGCGGTGAAGATGGCCGCATTTTGCGGGTTGTTAGCCGCGAGGAGTACCGTGAGGACTACGAAGTTCCCGAGGACGCCCAGCTGTTGGTGGAGGACGGTGAGTACGTCGAACCGGGGATGATCCTGGCCCAGCGCCCGGTTCCCCTGGCTGAAGGGCAGGATGGTGACGGCGCCCCGGAAGGGGAAGGACAGGAAGGAGAAGAGTCGGCTCAACCCACCGAGGAAATAGTGGCGAACATCGGCGGTCACATTGTCTTGGGACCGGACTCTCTGTCCATAGTCTGGGAGGACGTGGAGGAACGGGAGCACATTATTTCGGCCGCTTCCCGAATTCTGGTGGAAGATGGTCAGCAGGTCCGTGCCGGTGATGCGCTGACCGCCGGGCCGTTGAACCCCCACGACATCCTGCATATTCGGGGCAAGGACGAACTGCAACGCTACCTGGTGGACGAGGTACAGCGGGTGTATATATCCCAAGGGGTGAGTATTCACGACAAGCACATTGAGATCATCTTGCGCCAAATGCTCCGTCGGGTGTCGGTAGAGTCCACGGGCGATACGGAATACATACCCGGGCAGATGGTGGACAAGTTTGTGTTCCAGGAGAAGAACGGCCAGGTGCTGGCGGAAGGTGGCGAACCGGCTACCGCCAAGCCTATATTCCTGGGGATCACGCGAGCCTCGCTGCTCACCGACAGCTTCCTCGCCGCGGCTTCCTTTCAGGAGACCACGCGCGTGTTGACTCAGGCAGCGGTCAGCGGCGCCCACGATTGGCTCTTGGGGTTGAAGGAAAATGTCATCATCGGGCGGCTGATCCCGGCCCGGGTCGAAACCCCAGGCATGCAAGAGATTCTCGCTCCCCAACCGCCTCCGGAATTGACCGAGATGGTTCCCGCCGGCTGGCTGGACGCGCCGGATGGGCATGACGGAGATGGGTTCGGCTTCACCCCGGGGAGTCGTAAACCCGAAGAAGAAGGCTTGTTGCTCGCGGACGGCGGGCCCAGACTGGAAGGCGGCCAAGACCTTGACTCCCGGTTCGCCACTAGCAGCAATGGAAGCGAACACCAGAGTGTAGACGACAGCGGAACTGAGGCCGCTCAACCTGAGTCTTCCCCTGAACCTCCTCAGACTGCGGAGCAGCCCGAGGAGAAGGTGCCGTCGGAGGATTAGCCGACAGTCGAGGGTGGCGGTGGCAAAAGGAGAGATAGACCTATCGGTCGACCTGGCGCCCAGGCATAGTCATCACTTGAGGCTGGACAACCCGGTGATGATCGCCTCCGGCACCTTCGGCTATGACGGCTACGGTAGGGGTATACCCGAGGAAATGGACCTGGGCCAACTGGGCGCGGTCATCCCCAAGACTGTTACCCGTTGGCCCAGAGAGGGCAATCCCGAACCCCGTTGGTACCCATCCTCTTACCGGGAAGGGCGGGAAGCTGGCGAGTGCGTATACCTCAACTCCATAGGCCTGGCTAACCCGGGGATTGAAGGCGCCCTGGTAAACCTGGCCCCGGTGTGGGCACAGTGGAATGCCACCGTCATCCTCAGCCTTTCAGCCGCCAGCGTGGGCGAGTTCGGCGAGATGGCGGCCATGACCCGGGGGGTGCCTGGTTTTCAAGCCCTGGAGTTGAACCTCAGCTGCCCCAACATCGAGAGCGGCGCCCTGTTCTCCCACAGCGCCGAGCTTACCGGAGCGGCAGTGGAGGCGGTTCGGCGCAACAGTGACCTCCCGCTCCTGGTCAAGCTGGCGCCCAATATTCCCGACATCTCTCCCATCGCCCAGTCAGCGGCGCAAGCCGGCGCCGACGCGCTAACCATCTCTAACACCCTTCCAGCCATGACCATCGATGTCACGTCCCGCACTCCGGTGCTGGGAGCGATTACTGGTGGATTGTCCGGGCCGGGATTGCAACCGGTATCTTTAGCGCTGGTGTATCGGGCGGTCCAGGTGGTGGACCTGCCCATAATAGGAGTAGGGGGTATCTTCTCCGCCGAGGACGCTCTGCAGTACTTGATGGCCGGCGCTACGGCGGTCCAGATTGGTAGCGCCAACCTGGCCGATCTCTGGGCTCCGGTGAACATTTTGTGCCAGCTGGAAGGCTTTCTGAGAGGGGAGGGAGTCGGTAATCTTAAAGAGATCATCGGCGCTGCCCAGGTCAAGGCGCCGGTGTAGCCACCACTGCATCCGGCTGCGGACGTTCTCTCTATTGGCCGGCGGGGAAGAAACGAACCAGCCAGTCCCCGATAATGTCGCAGGTATAGGCAAAGCCGACGAGCTTCAGTATTTTCCCGGTAACCACCACCGCCAAGAAACGCTTCAGTGGGTACCTCAGGGCCCAGGCGGTCACACCCGCCAGGTCGAAGACCGAGTTGGGAATGAACGCCAGGAGAAACAGCACCAGCCATCCCCGCCGGCGCATCCAGGCTCCCAGCCGCTGGGGGACGCGCCTCTCGCCCACTACTCCCCTTCCGCTGTAACCCAGGAAGTATCCGGTCAACTCCCCAACGGTTTCAGCACCGCCGGCCACCAGCCCAACATAGAGTGGTACCAGGAAAGTGCTGGCGGCGCACACTGTGGCCAGGGCAGGAACCGGGAGGACCATGCTGCCGCTGGCTAGCAGGGCAGTCAACGCTACGCCCAGGTAACCCGCCTGCTTCAGGGCAATATGGTTGCGTCATAATATGGCTGCGAAAGCGGAACCGATAACCGCCAGAAAAATTCCCAGTCGCAGGAGATTTTCCGGCCGCCGCCAATCGATCTGACGGCTCCGATAAAAGACCCTGGGCAATGCCTTGATCAAGGGTAATCTGGGCTGGAGTGGGAAAGAGAGCCGTCCAGGAATCGCACCAGCAACTCATTGAACTGCTCTGCCTTTTCCATGTGCGGCCAATGCCCACATTCAGGAATGACCCTGGTCACACTCAGAGGTAGCGCTCGCCTAACCGCCGCGGCTTGCGAAACCGGGAGGATAGCATCTTCCTCACCCCAAATGGTCAGCAGCGGGCGCTTAAAATTCCGGAGCCGGTCTAAAATATAGCTTTTCCTGCGCTGCCCCAGCAGGTTTACACTGGAGCGAATCGACTGTATGGCGGCGTGGCGGGCCCCCGGCAAGTTTCTCACTCGTTCCATTTCCGGCAAAACCTTCGCAAAAATGGGAGGAGGACGGAAGAAAATGCGCCGGGCCAGGGCCAGGGGGCTCTGCAGCCGCGGCTGATAGAAAAGTTCGCCAAGCACCGGTACGGACATGACCCGCAGCAGCCAGGTTACGTGCCGGCCCATCCCCCCAGGAGCTACCAGAACCAACTTCTCAACCTGCTGGGGGTAGGCCAGGGAAAAGAGGCTCACCACCAGGCCGCCTGCGGAATTCCCTACTAGGGAGATGCGATCCAACTTCAGCTCGACTAGGAACTGGCGAATCAGCTCCGCCGCACCGGTTGGGTCATAATCCAGGTCTTTGGGCTTGTCCGAGTCGCCATGCCCGGGCAAATCCAGAGCCAAAACCCGGTATCCACCAGAAACCAAGGCGTCGATATTGCAATACCAGGTGACCATCGAGGTGGCCAGGCCGTGCACCAAGAGTACGGCCGGACCCTCACCAGCCTCCAGGTAATGGACGTTGAGCCCCCCCCGGGTCACGAAGGTTTTTCGGCAACCCTCCATAGCAGCCCTGAAGTCCCGCCCTAGGCCGACTGAACGGCGAGCACCGGCTTGGTCCCGGCTTGGTCCCCGGCTTGGTTCTTGGATAGCGAGAGCCCGGAACCGTCCGCGTTTACCACAACGTGATCGCCCTCTTGGAACTCCCCGGATAGGATGCCCTTGGACAGGGGATTTTCCAGGAAGCGTTGGATGGCCCTCCGCAGGGGTCGCGCCCCGTACACCGGATCGAACCCTTCTTGCGCCAGCCAGCGGCTCGCTTCGGGTGTCAACTCGAAGGTGATACCCCGTTCCTCCAGGCGGTGGCCCACTTCCCGAACCATCAGCTCCACTATCTGAATGATCTGCTCTTGGGTCAGCGGGTTGAAGATGATGGTCTCATCGATGCGATTCAGGAACTCGGGCCGGAAAGCCCGCTTCAAAGCGTCGTTTACCGAGCTTCTCAGCTGCTGCTCGTCCATGCCCCGATCCTTCGCGTCGGTCCGGAACCCAAAGGGTTGCCGCTGCAAGTCGCCGGTCCCCAGGTTGCTGGTCATGATTATCACGGTATTCCGAAAGTCCACAGTACGGCCGTGGCTATCGGTTAAGCGGCCATCCTCCAGAATTTGCAGCAGTAGGTTCAACACATCCGGGTGGGCCTTTTCCACCTCATCGAACAGGATCACCCGGTAAGGCCGCCGGCGTACCGCCTCGGTAAGCTGTCCGGCTTCGTCGTATCCAATATAGCCCGGCGGCGCGCCGATGAGACGCGAAACAGTGTGCTTCTCCATGTACTCCGACATGTCGATCCGGACCATGTTGGACTCATCATCGAAAAGGAATCCAGCCAGGGCCTTGCTGAGCTCGGTCTTGCCCACACCGGTGGGACCCAAGAAGATGAAGCTGCCAATGGGCCGCTTGGGGTCACCGAGCCCGGACCGGGAGCGCCGGATCGCTTCAGACACGGCCACCACCGCCTCATCCTGGCCGATGATCCGCTCATGCAGATTATCCTCCATGTGCACCAGACGCTCCGCCTCCTTCTCCAGCAGGCGCCCAGTGGGAATCCCGGTCCAGCGAGAGACCAACTCGGCGATGTCCAGCTCGTCGACTACCATGTCGATCTTATTTTTACCCTGAAGCTCCTGCCGCTCTTGGCCGTACTCCTCTTCCAGCTTGACCCGCTCGGTTCGCAGCTGGGCGGCCCGCTCATACTCCGAACGCTGGGCCTCCGCCTCCTCCTGATCTGCCAGCTGCCGGATGCGGCTCTCCTTCTCTTTGAGGATACTGGGCAGGGTCTCGGCATCTATCCGCAGCTTGCTGGCGGCTTCGTCAATAAAGTCCACCGCCTTGTCGGGCAGCAGGCGATCGGCGATGTATCGGTCGCTGAGGCGAGCGGCGGCAACCAGCGCCGAATCGTCGATCTTCACCTTGTGGTGGGCCTCGTACCTGGGCCGCAGAGCCTGCAGGATCTCCACCGTTTCCTCGACAGTGGGCTCCTCCAGGTAAATAGGCTGGAAGCGGCGCTCCAGGGCTGAGTCCTTCTCGATGTAGCGGCGGTACTCATCGCTGGTGGTGGCGCCGATGCACTGGAGCTCCCCTCGAGCCAGGGCCGGCTTGAGCAGGTTGCTGGCGTCGATACCGCCTTCCGCCGCCCCGGCGCCGACCATGGTGTGAATCTCATCCAGAAACAGGATTACCTCTCGCTCGGCCTGCTTTACCTCATCAACCACCGCTTTGAGCCGTTCCTCAAACTCGCCCCGGAACTTGGAGCCGGCTACCAGGGCCCCCATGTCTAGAGCGAGCACCCGCCGGCCTTTCAGCGAGTCGGCCACGTCGCCCGACACTATCCGGGATGCCAGTCCCTCGGCGATGGCCGTTTTACCGACGCCCGCTCCGCCGATGATTACCGGGTTATTCTTCTTCCGGCGGGTCAGGGTCTGCATAACCTGGCGGATCTCTTCGTTACGGCCAATGACCGGGTCCAGCTTGCCCTCCCGCGCCAGTTTGGTCAGGTCGATGGTGTACTTCTCCAGGGAACGGTAGCGACTTTCGGCTCGGGGGTCATCCACCCGATGGCTGCCCCGGATCTTCAATAGGGGCTGGTAAATCCGTTCCTGGTCGACCCCAAACTCCTTCATGACCCGGGCCGCGTCACCCTGGGGCTCCATGACCGCGGCGATAAACAGGTGTTCCACACCAATAAACTCATCCCGCAGGCGTTCCGATTCCTGGCGGGCATTATCCAGAAGCCGCTGCACCCTGGGCGTGGTGTAGATTTGATTTGTCCCCTGCACTACCTTGGGGGCGGCCTCCAGGAACTGCCCTAACCGCGCCTTGACCGCTTCCACAGAAATCTCTAGCTCGCGGAATATCTCCCCGGGCAGGCCGTCTTCCAACTCCAGCAGGGCCAGGAGGATATGCTCTACATCCCACTGGCTGTGCTGATGCTGATGCACCAACTCTTGGGAATTCCGCAGCACCTCCTGCGCTTGCTCAGTAAATCGTTCAGGTTTTAGTACCATTCGTGTTCTCCTTGAGAATCGGCGTTACGCCGGATTGGAGGGATGCTATCCCCTGGTGACCCAGAGCTGAGCGGAAGCCAATATCAAGAATCAACTTTCGCGCCCTGAGTCCGGGCCTTTAGCCGCAGCTGGAGACGGGACATTTCCTCGGTCAATTCCTTCACTTCCCTCTCCAGCTCATCTATCCGCTCCACCAATTTTAAGGCGACCTCGGCGCCGGCCAGATTCATGCCCATTTCTTCGGTGAAGGTCTTGATCCGGAGTAGGCGTTCGATATCCGCCGGTGAGTAGAGCCGCTGTCTGCCGCCGGTTCGGGACGGCCAGATTAGCCCCACCCTCTCGTAATAGCGCAAGGTTTGAGCGTGCACGCCCACCATGCGGGCGGCAATGCTGATGACAAAGCACGGTTGCTGTTGATAAGGATTTTCCTGAGCCAAAACTAACCCCCTCTGGAAGCGCGACTCTCCTTGAGTCGCCGGATAAATTCCTTTTCCTCCGCCGTCAGCCCGGTGGGCAGAACTACTTTCACGGTGGTATAGAGGTCTCCGCGAACCCCCGGTTGATTCAGGCCCGGCATTCCCTGCCGAGCCATGCGGAAGCGCTGGCCATTTTGGGTTTCCGGCGGAATGGTCAGCGCAACCCGGCCCGACAGGGTGGGAACGGTTACCTCAGCGCCCAAAATGGCATCTTCCAGGGATACGTCTATCTCTCGATACAGATCCCTTCCCTTGCGTTGAAAGGTTGGGTGAGGCCGGACCGATACGACTAGATTGAAACCAGCGTCCTTGCCGCCCCCGGCCGGGATATGCACCTTTGAGGCGTTGTCCACCCCGGGCGGGATCTTGACCTCGATGCGGCGGTCGCCGGTGAGCTCCATGACCCTGGTGGCTCCCTGAAAGGCCTCCTCCAACGTCAGGGCTACCGGGTATTCGGTGGTGGGGGTGGAGGCTGGGCGGCGGATATCCTGGCCAATGTTGCGGAAAAGCTGCTCGAAAATATTGCCGCCTCCCCCGCTGGTTCCGGCCCCGCCGCTGGTTGCGGAGGGAGGGGCCTCGCGAGAGGGCGCAGACCAGCTAAAGGTAGTGGGCCCGGTGGGCTGTCTTCTGGCCTGGGCCGCGGCCTGGTCCAGTTGGTCGGCTTGGGCCCAGTTATCTCCGTACCGGTCGTACTTCCGGCGACTATCGGTTTCAGAAAGAACGGTATGGGCTTCGTTGATTAGCTTGAATTTTCCTTCCGCGGTCTTGTCTCCCGGATTAACGTCCGGGTGATGCTGGCGAGCCAGCTTACGAAAAGCCTGGCGGATCTCGCGGGCGTCGGCGTTTCGAGGTATCCCGAGAACGTCGTAATAGTTGGGCATGTCCCCACTTCCCCAAAATTTATTCTACCAGGCTAATTATACCTATGCTGACAGGGCTAGTCAAGTTAAGGCATCAGTTGTTATAAGGTAAACCGATAGAGCTTTTATCAAAGACTTGACAAAGAACCATCAATGTTTATATGATATAAAGCATCAAGTTGGGAAAACAACAGACCATACGCCTGACTGATAAGTTAATTTTAAGGAGGTAATAGGTATGGTACTACGGCATTGGGATCCTTTCCACGAAATGCGGAGAATGCACGGTGGATTGGACCGATTTCGGAACGGGTTGCCAACATGGGATGGGTCGCGTGAGCCTTACACCTGGGCTATACCGGTAGACGTTGTTCGGGAGGGCGATGAGATAGTAGTTCACGCTACTTTGCCGGGAGTCGATCCCGACGACATAGAGGTTTCGGTCGAGGATAACCTCCTGACCATCAAAGGGTCTACCAAAGAAAGCGGGGAAACGGGACGCAAAGAGGAGGACTACCTGGTGAAGGAGCGTCGCACCGGTTCTTTCCGGCGTACCCTGCGCCTGCCCAAAACCGCCGACGCGGATAAGGCCCGCCCTCATTACGATAACGGCGTTTTGACTGTCAGCTTTCCCAGATTGGAATCGAAGAAAGTGAAGCGGCTCAAGGTAAGCACAGGAGAGGGACCAGGGTCCTAGCCGGGGGCATCTTGTTACCCGCCTGAACCATAGCAAGGGGTTGCGCGATGCGACCCCTTGCGGTTTAACGGATGGGGCCAGGGAGCTTGATGGTTCCAGCCCCGGCACTGGAATCTGTTGAGCGTGGGGCATATCCCTACTCGACCAGCCGGGACCGCGGTGCTCT
>JADFQT010000234.1 GCA_022561675.1 Chloroflexota bacterium | reverse complement strand
ATGCCAAGGAGCCGACGCCAAGCGCGCCTACTAAATTTAAGCCAAAGTGAAACCCTCGGGGTTCCGTATGACGAACCATGTAGACCCGATCCTGGCTTTGGTTTGGCAGACCCAATGCGATTAGCAACCAGCCGATGGCGTTGATAAGCCAGGCCACCACCGGCGAAATGGCCACCACACCCAGCAAGGTCAGAATCACCCCACAGCCGATCACCGCCTTGGCATTGTTCCAATCAACTCCGTAAATCATAAACGTCCCCGGTCAGAGTCGATTGTCCTGGCCAGGTGGGCGGGTCGCAAGTGGGCAGGTCAGTGAGGCACGTAAGTGGCCGGCTGTTCCGCAACCCGGCCTTCTTCCTTTAGCTTGTCCAGGTGGGTCCGGATGTTGCGGGCGGCCGAAGACCGCAGGTTCCTGCGCAGGTTCTTGGGATACACCGCCGTGACCGCCTGGTCGACGGTTTGGCAGCCGTTTTGCAAAGCATTCAGTAACTGCTGCTCCCTTTCCCGGCGGTGCTGGATATACCACTGGATGCGGGCCTTGCCGTTGTGTATCACCTGGCCGTGGCCGGGGCAGATGATTTCCGGCCGCTGTTTGGCCATTAGCTCCAAAGAGCTCATGTATTGCTTGAGGTTTCTGACGCTGGACGATGAGTTGCCCAGGATATTGTCTCCGCTGAACAGCACCCGGTCGGCGGCCAGGTAATAGCAAACATGGTCGTCCTCGTGGCCGGGTGTAAACATGGCGCGTAAGACTGCCCCACCTCCGATGGGAATCTGCTCTCTGGACCGCAGCTTGGCCACCGCTCCAGCGCCCAGCCGTTGCACCAGGGCGGGCTCCAATTTGGGGTGGCAGCGTACCGGACATCCCATAGCTTCTTGCAGCCGGTCCAGGCCGCCGATGTGATCGCCGTGACCGTGGGTGATGAGAATGCCGGCAATTCTGGGGCTTCCCAACTCCCGGTGATAGTCCAGTATTTGCCTGGTCCAGGACCGGTAAGGCTCCCCGGAATCGATTATGACCATGTGGTCCTTGGGATCCCCCACGAAGTAGATCTGGGTGCCGCCGGGGTGCATCGCGCCGAAGCCGGCCTGGTCCTCCATGATGTGGGTGCTGTAGACATGCTCGGTTATCTGCATCGTTCGCCTCGCCGGGGCCTAAATGAAACCGCGCCGCGATATTGGCCTAAGCGCCCTTGAGATGCCGCCCCCTGTCATTCCGAAGGAGCGAAGCGAGTGAGGAATCTAAATCATGAGCCTGAAATACCTCTGGGGTAAGCACTACAGCTACACCAAAGCCAATGACGTCAGGACCATGTTCCTAGGGACCTTAGACCCCTCGCTTCGCTCGGGGTGACATTTGGAGGTAATTGCCTAAGCGCCCTTGAGATGCCGCCCCAGCAGGTCGATAGCGGCCTGGGTCGCCCCATGCTTAGTCGCGTCCCGATCCCCGGATACGTGGATTTCCACCGCCGTATCTTCGCCATCCTTGACCGAAAGCCCCACGAAGAAGGTTCCTATGGGCAAGCCTGACCTGCCCTGGGCCGGCCCGGTAACTCCGGTGGTAGAGAGGGCATAATCCGTCCCTACCAGCTCCAGAACCCCTCTGGCCATGGCGATGGCAACTTCTCCGCTGACGCTTCCTTTGGTATTGTAGACCTCGTCGGATACTCCCAGGACTCGCTGTTTCAGACCGCCGGTGTAGGCAATCACTCCTCCGGGGAAAAACCTGGAGGCGCCTGGCACAGTGCCCAGGGTATATCCAACCAACCCGCAGGTGCAGGCCTCCGCCACCGAAACGGTTTTATCCTGGGCCAGCAGTATTTCCGCCAATTCCTTTACATCCATCTCTTGCTCCTTTTGGGCTATCGACGTGGATAGGGTTGGTTATTCGCTTTTTCGCAATAGTAAAAAGAACTCCTTATTACCCGCATCTCCCAGAATCGGCGATTCACACTGGCCGAGCACCTCGATTCCCTGCTCGTCCGTCCATCCAATAATCTTTTCCAGGACCCGCGCGTGGACCTCCGGATCTTTGATCACCCCACGCCTTCCCACTTCTTCCCGCCGGGCTTCAAACTGGGGCTTGACCAGCGTAACCGCTGAGGAACCCGGCTTCAGGTGGCTCATTACCGAAGGCAGTACCAACGTCAGGGAGATGAAGGAAACATCGATGGTCAGGATATCCACCGGCTCGGGCAGCTCAAAGGGGTAGCGAGCATTGCACTTTTCAATCACTGTAACTCGGGAGTCCTTCCGCAGCCGGTAGTGCAGCTGGCCAAACCCTACGTCCACCGCGTAGACCCGGCTGGCGCCCCGCTGCAGGAGACAATCGGTAAAGCCGCCGGTGGACGCCCCGACGTCCAATGCAACCAGGCCAACCACCCCCAACCCGAAGGTGTCCAGGGCGTGGGCCAGCTTCACCCCGCCCCGGCTGACAAAGGGCAGCCGCCCCCGAACCTCCAGCGGCGTCGCCACGGCCAGGCTGGTGCCGGGCTTCAGCACCCGGCCGGCCGGTCCGTAAACCAAACCCTCCATTATCAGGGCCTGGGCCTGCTCTCTACTTTCCGCCAAACCCCGCTCGGCCAGCAAAAGGTCAGCTCTTTTCTTGGTTATCCTAGGCGCCAATTCTTTCTGCCATTTTTTTGCCATTTCTTTCTGAGAGAGCAAAACGGACCATTAGACGGAAGATCAATCTCCCCGGGGGTCATTCTCCACGAAACTCGGGACGCCGCTTCTCCAGGAAAGCCCGGTAGCCCTCCTGGTAGTCCCGAGTGTCGAACTGGGTCAGGGGAATGTCGGCCTCTTCTTGAGTAAGCTGGTCCAAACGAGGCGTGGTCAAAACCTGGTTCAGCGTGCGCTTATTGACGGCGTGAGAGAGGGGAGCCAGTGCCGCTATCTCTCGGGCCAGCTGGTAGGTGGTGGGCGCCAGGTCTTCGGTCGCTACCACCTGGTTGACCAGGCCCATTCCCAGCGCTTCCTGGGCGTCAACCAGCCTACCGGAATACAGAATGTAAAGCGCATTACCCTTGCCCACCAGGTTGACAAGCCCCTGCATCTCCAGGTGTCCGATACTTATGCCGAGGCGGGCGACCGGGATACCCAGCTTGCTGTCCTCGGAGGCGATCCGCAGATCGGTGGCGACTGCCAGCTCGCAGCCCCCGCCGGCGGCATACCCGCGGATCATGGAAATAGTCGGCGTTTCCATCTCTGTCAGGGTGCGCAGAAGCCCGTCAACGGCGGAGTTGTACCGCCGGCCCATGGTGGAGTCGGCCCGATATTCCTCAAAATCCTTGATGTCCGCGCCCGCCGAGAAAGCCTCGGTCCCGGCACCGGTAATTACGACGACTCGGCAATTCCCATCGTCATCCAGCTCACGTAATAGCTGGGACAACTCTCCCCACATTTGGTAGCTGATGGCGTTGCGCTGCCGGGGACGGTTGAGGGTTATTGTCGCCAGCGGCGGGTCCCGCTCCAGCAGGATATGTTCGGACATCCGGTATCTCCAGGCCGTGAAACTGGGACTTGGGCGGTACTTGGGCGGTATTTGGGATGGAAACTGACTCGAGTTTACACTACCCCGGCCGGTAATTACGTGTCAACCAGCCTTTCCCAACCCTTCGCTCGCGCGTCTCCAGCGGCCCGCCGAATCCCCAACTGGGTAACTGTTCAGAGTTGAGGGGAAGTGAGCAACCGGCGGCATTCCAGGAGGGGATTGAGTCCTCTGGCCCGCCAGGTGCCGAAGAGGGACGCCAGGGTCATCCCTTCGACCAGGCTCAGGACAGGCTTGGTATCGGTGCCCTGGTCGGAGCGGGTGCCACCGCTGATCTTGCGACTGATCACCAGGTGCCGCAGGCTTCGCTCGGCGGCGTTGTTGTCCGGAGGCACGGCTGGGTCCGACACGAAGACAAACAGTTCCTTGATGAACCGTTCCATGCGCCGGCAGAGCTTGGCCTGAACCGCCAGGGGGTCGTTAAGGAAGGGGCGAGCCAGGGCCATTAGTT
>JADFQT010000233.1 GCA_022561675.1 Chloroflexota bacterium | reverse complement strand
CGTCAAAGAAACCAGCACTTACAGCAGAACTCTTACCGATGCGCAGGTCGCTCGGTGAATTGACAAGCGCTACGCTGAATGCCGACGAACCGTCGAGGGCTGCATTGACAAAGCATTTAATCGTAGTGCCATCATACGTTCCCGCAAGATGAACGAAGGTACCCTCGGCTATGGTTGAGGCGGATATGCAAGTTCCGGGGACCGAAGCAAAGTTGATTTGAAACCGCAACTTTCCAGCGCTATCGATGATTAATCCATAGCCTCTGCCTCCGGAATCCTCCTTAGAAACGATGGCGCGGAAGACCGTACCAAGGCTACCCGCGTCAGCACGCACCCATGCCTCCACCGTCAGCGGGTCGGTGATATTCAAGCTGGCATCGGCCCCCACACTAAGGAAGTCGTCAACCCCGTCAAACAGTAGGCCGTTGCCGAACCGGCCTCCGGAGAGTTCTCCAGCATTGCCGTCGCCCGAGGAGTCAACGGCTATCGAACCGGTTCCCGTGTCCATGGCC
This sequence comes from Chloroflexota bacterium, assembly GCA_022561675.1. Lineage (GTDB taxonomy): Bacteria > Chloroflexota > Dehalococcoidia > Lucifugimonadales > UBA3495 > JADFQT01. The sequence continues at coordinate 3,492 of JADFQT010000233.1, read as the reverse complement.
CAGAAGGCCACCGGGCCCGGCGGATGGCTGGCTTGCACATGAGCTCCATCTTGGGTCATCAGCCCCGCCGCCAGCCCCACCACTATTACCAATATAATTGCTGCTTTGAGGGTTTTCATTTTCTCTCCTCCAATTCATGCCTTCAAGGGTTTGAAATTTTCGCTTCTGCCTCTTTATTAGGGCCTAATAACAAATCCCGGCTGGGGGACCACTGGAACAACTCATGGGTGAGCACTCTGGGCTGGGATGCTCATTCCCCAATAAAATTGTCTCGTGAAGTTTCGGTCCTAGCGCCGGGACTTCATAACCGCCAGGAGGGGCTGCGGCTCCCCCTGGTATTTTTTTGACCTTTAGATACTAATTCACACCATAAACACACCTTTGTCCCCTTTGTGGGACCCTTTTACCACAAATTTGTCAAGTTTGCAACCCCAATTGGAGTAAAAAGAGTCCCTATTTGGTGAAAATCGAGCAAACATGACCTAATAGTGAGTGGATGCGACAAACACGGTGCAATCGCCGTCGCGATTAGCCGCCAAAGGTTGGCTTAAGCCCGCCCACTTTCCAGTTGGTGGCGTTTCAGGAACCGCTGGAGGGCCACCAGGGCCCACAATGCCTCGATGACAGTAATGGGGTAAACCCCGGCCAGCGCGCTATAGGCTGATGTGGCGGCGGATGCCAAGGCGAATATCAGCACCAGCCATTTGGAGCGGGACTCCAGCCAGTAAGACAGAAACATGATGGACACAGCCACCGAGCCGAACAGTGTGAGCATTGCCGCCTTCCTCACCGAAAGCAATTCGGACCGGCTGTAAGCCGGGGCCGGGTCCATTTTAAGTCACGTCGCGGAGATGCGATCGGAGCAAATATCGTATGACCGACAGAGGGAACGCGCTGGACCGTTGGCCGGGTCTCTAAGTTGGGAATTCAGGCCAGGCTCTGAGCGAAGTCCAGCCAGACTCGGGCGCAGGGCACCGGCAGGATGTGCTGAACAAATCCGTACACACCGGGAAAGACGACCCGCCGCCCATTGGGGAATAGCTCCGAGGCCTCCCGAAAGTCTCCCAACACCTCTTCCCGCAGGTTGGAGGCGGCAATTATCAGGGTAGGGGTTTGGACCTCTTTGAGCAGCGGCCTCAGGTCTCCCGCGGCGTTGCGCTGGAACCCGCTGACCACGTGGGGCGTGGTGGCCGACATCTGCGACGCGTACCAGCGGGTGTAGGCCGGATCCACAATCTGAGGGTCCAGGCGCCGGCCGATGGTGCTTTCCACCCAGGCGGCGATTCCTTCCTTCTCGATGAGGTCGGCGCTCTCGCCGTGGTGAGGGTCATCGAAGCTGGTGGGCGAAGTGCAGGCGGTTAGGGACAGCAAGCGATTCTGGTGCTGGGTGGCGAACCGCATGGCAATGGAGCCACCGACGGTTTCGCCGATGAGGTGGAACTTGTCCAGCTCCAGCTTATCCACCAGACCCAGCAGGTCCTGAGCGAAGTTGTCCACCGACCAGGGATAGCCCGGTTCCGGAACCTGGGACTGGCCCATGCCCCGCATATCGAAACGGATTACCCGGTAATGGCGGGCCAGGATGGGCACCCAGGCGTACCAGAGCTTGTGGTTCTTCGCCATGCCGTGGTGGAGGACCACCGTCTCGGGATTAGTCCAGGGATCGGTGAAGTCGTCGACCGTGTAGAATAGCTCGATTCCGTCGTCCAATCTCGCCTTCATAGCAACCCCGAACTAATAATACTTGGTGTGGGTCTTGGGTAACTTTTAACAAACCCTTTAAGAGGTGGAAGGAGGTAAGATGGCGCCTCCTGGCTGGCCGGGCCAAGGGGACGGATTTTCTAAGCACCCTCCCCCTGCCATTAATCTTGGGGCTGTTATTTCTCGATGCCCTGCTCCGTGAAAACCGACCTGGCGATCTGCATCGCCGTGCGGGTGGTGAAGTATCCGCCGTACAGGGTCAGCTGTATGAACACCTCCATGATTTCCGTGGGGGTCATTCCGATGCGTAATGCTCCAGTGATGCGCCGGCGTATTTGCCGGTCATACCGGCCCAGTACAGTCATCGACGACAGGGCGCAGATAGCCCGCGCCTTGTCGTCCAGCTGAGGCCTGCTATAAATAGCGCCCCAGTGATACTCGTTGATCAACCGTTCCAGCTGCATCTCCGGGGAATCCGGATGCTGGGAGTCTTCGGGAAGGGTGACCTCCCCCATGTGTTGCTGATGCATCTCCAAACCGACCTGGTACAGCTCGTCGGCGGTGCGGTCGGTATCGTAGACCCGTACCGGAGTGAACTGAATCCCCCGTCCCTCGAATATCTCCTTGGTGATGCGTAGGGCCGCCTCGGTGGCGGGAACGCCCACGTAGAAGGTCAGCTGGATGAAAACTTCCACCACCTCGGCGGGAGTCAGCCCCACGTTGAGGGACCGTTCGATGTGCCGCCGCAGCAAGGGGGTCTCGCCCAGGGCCATCAATGCCGATACGGTGCAGATGCAACGGTACTTCAATTCCAGACCGGGGCGAGTCCAGATAGAGCCGAAGAGGGCCTCATCGATAATGCGCTTTAAATCGGGGGCCAGCTGGTCGGTCCCCGGCAGGGTGAAGTGAGTCGGGTCCCCACTCGCCATTTTGGCCCGCATCTCTTGGCCCTGCTTGAAACGGTCGTCCAGCGTAGGCACTTGGGTTCCTCCTTAACAATCCCTATAGAGGGTGTTTCATATGTCCCTGCCCATTAATAAGCGGAGGTTAGGAAGGGTTGCATCACCCCCTCTAACTCCCCCTTACAAAGGGGGAGAACCAGGTTTCTCCCACTTTCAACCAAAGATTGGGGATTCAGGCGATTTTGGCTTGTTATTGCTTAGCGCCTTGCAGATCAACCGGCCTGCGCCATAACATCCCCGGCGAACCAATCCAGACGCTCCAAGGCTTGACTGAGGTCCGCCCCTCGTATGTCGAAGATTATGTGGCTGACTCCCACGTCGGAGTAGGTCTGGATGTCCTGAAGGACCTGATCGGCGGTTCCAGCAAACCGGCGACGTGGTCCGCCTGACCCGGTGCCCGGGTCATAGAGCGGCGTTTTCATCGCCACGTCCAACTCAGCGGGGTCCCGACCGGCCCTCTCGGCAAAGCGGTGGAGGGTCGCGACGTTTTGGGCCAGTTCCTCTGGCTCCAGAGGCACGGCGGGAATCGCTCCCACCGGATGCCATCCGTTGCCCAGCTCGGCGGCTCGGCGGATGGCCGGCCGGCTGTGGCCACCCACCCAGATGGGGGGATGGGGTTTTTGCACCGGCTTGGGCAGGAACTGGATGTCGGAGAACTGGCAATATTTGCCCGCGAAGCTCGGACTGTCGCTGGTCCATAGCTCCTTGAAGGCCCGCAAGTACTCGTCGGTCGCCGCTCCGCGATCCGCGAAGGGAGGGGCTCCCAAGGCCTGAAACCCCTCCTCCATCCAGCCGACACCAACACCCAAAATCAGCCGTCCCTGGGAAA
>JADFQT010000232.1 GCA_022561675.1 Chloroflexota bacterium | reverse complement strand
GGCCAAATAAACAAAGTCTCCGACCTACCCCTATTTGGAAGCGCGGCTAGCGGTCAGCGATTCAAGCATCCGCCGGGAGGCTCGGGCAATATCGGCCACGGCGGTGTTAAATGCCGCCTCGTTCACCTTGGATGGCTGGCGGTAGCCGCTGATCTTGCGGACAAACTGCAGGGCGGCGGCGCTAATCTCTTCGTCGCTGGGCGTTTCGTCGGGACGCCGCAGGGTCTTTATGCTTCGGCACATCTAGTGTAACTCCTGAAACCACGTTATCAGCCCTTCAACTGATCGATTGCCCCGTCAGTATAGAGGATGCTAATGGTGGCCAGCAGGTCTTTTTCCAATTTCTCCGGTGTCATGCCGCTGAACTGACGTTTGAGGTTTTCCAGCAGCGCATACACTGGGGCTCCTTCCTTCATCTGGGATATCAGCGCCGCCACCAGGGGGCTGCACTCCGTCCCCTCCGGTCCAGCTGGAGTGGTCAGGACGTAACCCCACCGGAATTCCCCGTCTCCCAGCACCGGCTTTCGCTCAACGCAGACTCCTTCGGACAAGAGGGGAACAAGCCGGTAGATGGCTGGCACGGCTGTTCCCGAACCCGACATTGCCGCCGCGGCTTCTGCGCTGCGGCGGGTCCGCTCTCCCTGAATCTCCCCAATCTCAGAGATGAAGTCCGCCGGTAGCTGGCCCCGCTCCAATACGGCGCGTTCGTAGCCTCGGGCAGATTGACCAGCCACCGCCTGGATAAAAGCCCGGCGGGGACTGAAATCTTTTTCAGCTCCCAGCAGCCGTCGGGCTTCCCAGAAATAGGAGTCGACCGTTCGATTGCTGGAGTAGAAGAGCTTGGCCAACTCTCGGAAGTGGCTGTACTCCCGAAAGTACAGCTCCTGGTAAACAGTCTTGGCCGCTTGGCCAAGGGCGGCATCTTTCAGGGCGCTGGTCACGTAGGCGGCAGCCAGCACGCCGGACATCAGGGCCAAATGCACCCCGGAGGAAAACAGGGGATCAACGAAGCAGGCGGCATCGCCCAACAGAATATAATTGTCGCCCACCACTGGCTGGCTGCTGTAGGACCAGTCTTTAACCACAAAGGGTCCCGAAACCAGTTGGGCGTCCCGCAGCAGTTTGGAGGTGTGCGGCGCTTGAGTTATTTGCTCAAAGAAGAACCGCCCCAACCCTCGTCCGGCTATGCGTCTCTGTCCCGCGCGGCTGTCCACCACGGCCCCCACTCCGGTTTGTCCGGTGTGCAGGGGGATGTTCCAGAGCCATCCCTGATCGTAGGATTCAATGAAGATGTTAGTCTGGTCAGGGGGAGGTAAGGTCTTACCTCCGGTGAAGTAGCCATAGACCGCCAGGTTTTGGAAGAAGGGATCCCAGCTTCGCAGACTCAACTGGCGGCTCAGCAGGGCGCTGGACCCGCTGGCGTCCACCACAAAACGGGCGTGGATCACTCCCTCTCGGCCATCTCCGGCCCGGCCATTTTGAACACGGTAGTGAACACCGGCGCCGTATTGAATCTGGGAAGAATCGCCGGAAGACCCGCCATCACAAAAATCCACCGCCCTAACCTGGTGGCCTTCCCGAACATCGACTCCCTGGGCCCGAGTGTTATCCAAGAGCAGCTGGTCGAATTGGGGACGCCAGACCTGGTAGGAGTGGGGGTACCGGCGGTTGGTTTCGCTGAAATACCAGCTCCAGGGCTCGTTCTGCCGGCCCCAAACCATGGTAGCCCCGTATTTGGGCAGAAATCCGGCCTGCTGAACCGCCGGAAGAACCCCCAATTCCTCCAGCACCGGAATGCTGGCGGGAAGCAGGGACTCGCCAACATGGTCTCGGGGGAAGGTCTCCCGCTCCAGCAGAATAACGGATAAGCCCTGGCGGGCCATCATCGTGGCGGCCGTGCTCCCTCCAGGTCCGCCGCCGATGACGACAGCGTCGGCGCAGAGGTTCGCAGCGGGAGTTCTAGCGAAGGACAAGGGATTCGCTGAAGGCCGGGAGACTCTGGGGATATGCCGGGAGCACGGCATGCCGTGGCCCCGGCAGACTTCCCGCTCTTTTCATCTTTAGCCGCTGTTTACCGGCTTTTCCCACAGGGCTTCCAGCACGCTTCCGGGATTCATGGGCAAATGCTCCATCCTGACGCCCAGGGCATCGTGGATAGCATTGGCTACTGCCGCCATTGGCGGCACCAACGATACCTCTCCCACGCCTCGTACTCCCAGAGGATGTCCCGGATTGGCAACTTCGACGATGACCGTGTCGATCATCGGCAGGTCCAGACTGGTGGGCATGCGGTAATCCAGGAAGCTGGAGTTCATCATCTGACCCGCATCGTTGAGGTAATACTCTTCGTTCAGCGCCCAGCCTATGCCCTGGACGGCTCCCCCCTGAATCTGTCCCTCGACGTAGCTGGGATGAATGGCCTTACCGGCGTCCTGTAGCGCCGTATAACGCAAAATCTCCACCTTGCCGGTGTCCGGGTCCACCTCCACATCGACGATGTGCAGGCCAAAGGCGTTGCCCACTCCGCTCGGGTTGGCCGTGCCCCGGCCGACGATGGGACCTCCGGTTCCATTGAGGCGGCGGGCCAGCTGATCAAAGCTCAGTCGCAGCTCCGGATCGGACTTGTGGGACAGCAGCCCGTCCTGATACTCCACGTCGTCAACGGAAACATCCCAGATCTTGGCCGCTCGCTCCACCATCTGCTGTCTCACGTCCTCGGCGGCCTGATAGACGGCGGTGCCCATCTTGAAGGTAACCCCGCTGCCCCCGGCGCCGGAGCTGTAGCCAATGGAATCGGTGTCGGCTATAGAAGGCTTCACCCTCTCGGCGGCGATGCCCAGTACCTCGGCGACGTGCATAGCCATGGCGGTCCGGCTGCCGCCGATATCCGGCGAGCCCTCCACCAGGCTGACGTTGCCATCGGGCATAACGCTTACTACCGCGCTGGCCGGTCCAGTACCGTTGAACCAGGCCCCGGCGGCGATGCCCCGACCCCGGTTGGCACCCTCCAGCGACGACGCCAAATGGGGGTGCTGCTGCGCCGCTTGAAGAATCTCCACGAAGCCGATCTTGCGGTAGACGGGACCGGTGGCCTGCCGGCTGCCTTCTTTGGCGGCGTTGATCAGCCGGAACTCCACCGGATCCATCCCTAACTTACGACATAGCTCATCGATGGCCTGCTCGGCCGCGAAGGAAGCCGGCGGGGAGCCGGGAGCGCGGTAGGCCGCGGCCTTCTGCACGTTGGTTACCACATCGATCCCCTCGATGAAGGCGTTGGGAATTTCGTAAGGGCCGAACATGGTGCGGCAGCCCGATGACACCGGCGAGCCCGGAAAGGCGCCGGCCTCGTAGATTAGCGTAGCCTCGGCGGCGGTCAGCTTGCCGTCGTTGGTCGCTCCCAGCTTTACCTTGATATGGGTTCCCGAGGTGGGGCCGGTACCCAGGAAAACCTCGATGCGGCTCATGGCAATCTTTACCGGCCGTCCGGTCTTGCGGGACAATGCGGAGACTACCGGCTCCAGATAACAGCCGCCCTGCCCCTTGCCGCCAAACCCGCCGCCGATCTCCATGGGTATGACCTTAATCTGGGACACGGACACGCCCAGAATCTTGGCGGTGTGGTCCCGCAGGGCGAAATGCCCCTGGCTGCTAGCCCATATGGTCACCGTGTCATCGGTGTTCCATTGGGCGGTAGCCGAATGAGGCTCGATGTAGCCCTGATGCACCGGCTTGGTGTGGTACTCTCGCTCAACGATGACGTCGGCTTCTTTGAATCCCTGCTCCGGGTCTCCCAGGCGAAATTCAAAGCGGTTGGCGACGTTGGAGCCGTCTCCCGCATCTCCCGAGCCATAACCGCCGGGACGCAGGGCCGCGCTGTTCAATGACAACAGTCTCTCGTGGACCAGGGGAGCACCCTCTTCCATCGCCTGGTAGGCGTCCAGAACCGGAGTCAGCACCTCGTAATCCACGTCGATGAGCTCCAGGGCCTGCTCCGCCAGCGCCGGGCTGGCG